>NZ_JANDMF010000016.1:0-41560 GCF_031626875.1 Clostridium sp. SHJSY1 | reverse complement strand
TTGTCTTTACTTTATAAAAACATATAAATTTGATTAAATCCAAAGAATTTCTGTGGATAAAAGGAGTTTTATTTCTCCTTTTCCACAGCCTATTTGCTAATTTCTTTAAATTCATGCATGAAAAAGTTAACGTGACTGCCATTTTTACTTGAGCCAAGCCTCTTAAGTTAGTATATCTCATTCCGTGTTTTTCCTTTGCATCTGCAAAGATACGTTCACTTGTTTCTTTTCTTCTCTTATAAACACATTTTACATAGTTATCATGTCTTAAATATTCTGCTTCTTCAAGAAAGTGTTCCCAAACATGTCTGCTTATAACTTTTTGTTTATTCTTACTGTTTGTAAATTTTAATATATTAGGACAATTACTACAATCGTTTGGATTTGATTTATATTGTTTATAACCATCTTTGCTAGTTGTTGAATACTTTAGTACTTTTTCATTGGGACATATATAAATATCATTTAACTCATCATAAACATAGTCATATTTTTTGAAAAATCCATCTTTAGTCATAGGACGTTTATAAGGCATTGATGGCAATACATTTGATTCAAGAATAAGTTTTGCAATATATGGTGTTTTATACCCAGCATCAATCGCAGTTATCATTAATTCATCTTCATATCTTTTATTTACCTTTTCAAACACATCTTCAAAAGCTGCGCTGTCGTGAATATTGCCAGATGTTACTCCAAATTCTAAAATAAAATTAGCGTCATCACACACAGTGTGTGCCAAATATGCAAAACACTTTTCTTTTTCATTCTTATAAAACATACCACTATTTTTATCAGTAGTGCTTTGAACTGTTGTTTTTACTTCAGTTTTTGAATTTTCTTTTGGTGGTTTCTTATTATGTTTTTTTCTATCTTCTTCAATTTCTTTATCCAATGAAGTTTTATACTTTTTAGCTTCAACTTCTACATCTACCTTAACAAACTTTTTCTTGTTTGCTGATGCTTTTATATGAGTTGAGTCTATATAAATTTGTTCTGCAGCTATAAAACCTTCTTTCTCTGCTATTTCTAATATTTTAATAAATATCTTTGAGAATAAATCTGTATCTTTAAATCTTCTTTCATAATTTTTACTGAATGTAGAGAAATGAGGGATAGACTCACTGATAGAGTACCCAATAAACCATCTTTAAGCTATATTCACCTGAATTTCAGATATAGTTTGTCTCATAGATGGAATTCCGAATAAGTATTGAATCAATACTATTTTTATAAAAATAACATGTTTAGAAAATACTTATAACAAGAGGTGAATTATATGCAAACAAAGAAATTTTTAATTTTTCTATTTATTTTTCTATTTATGTTTGGTGAAGTTTCTAAAGCAAATCAAGTACCAATAGCAAATACTTTTAAACAAGGTATTTATGCCGTTTCGCCTGAACATGAAGGGGTTTATCGTAATATTAAACTTGTGACACCAAATAAATCTGCTACTGTTACAATACTTGATTCTACTAATACTCAAATATTGTTTGTAAAACTTAATAATATAAATGAGTATTTAAAAGTTGGACCTATAAAAAAAGGAGAAACTTTAATTATAGGTGGTGAAGGAGAAGTATCTATAACACATTAAAATTAAGGAGTTGTTGCAATACGCAATAGCTCCTTTTAGAACTTCGTAAAAATACCATTTATTAAATTAATGAACTTATCTAAAGATTTAGTACATTCTTTATATAATAGTATTTCACAATCAAAAAAAAATAATTTTGATGATATTGAAGAAGTATTATTAAAAGTTTATGTAAAGCTAGATTTATCTGATGAAAAAAATATTTCTTTGATAAATAGATTAATTAACTATATATATTTTACAGCTTATACAGAAAAGCTAAATTTTTCATCTAATGAAGAGAATATTATAAAGGAGTTATCAAAAATAGGTAAATATGCTGGTTTAAATGGTGTATATTGCTCAGATTATGGAGATAAATCTCAATTTTAAATGAACTTGGTGATAATGAAATATTACTCTATAAAAACGAAATGTAAAAAAGGAAGTAAAAAAACATCATAACAATAAGTTATGGTGTTCTTTCCAACCATTTTTTAATAAGATTTTTTTTATAGTTTAAGTATTTTCATACCTTCATTTACCGCTTCTACTCTATTTTTAACCCCAAGTTTAGAATATATATTAATTATATGAGTTTTAACAGTTGAAACAGATATATAAAGACGCTCTCCAATTTCCTTATTAGTTAACCCGCCTACTAAAGCATTAAGCACTTCCATCTCTCTTGGACTTAATATGCTATTATCCTCATCAGACATTATCTCATATAATTTTTTTATAAACTCTTTATTATCTTTATCTACTAATAACTGTGACTCAAATTTTTTTATTATTTCTTTTAAATACTTTCTATTCATATAATACGGAAATAAAATTTCCTCGTCCCTTGAATAAAATATAGCTTCTTTTATACTATTTACACATTCTCTTAAATCTTGAACATTTAACTCTTCTAACACTATAGCTTTCCATAATAAAGAATATATTAAATTATATCCAGCTCCATTTTTTCTGCTAACAAAGACCACTTTATTAAAAACTTCTAAACTCTCATCTAGTTTACCAAGTTTAAAAAGAGCTATTCCATAAGGTATTCTTATAATACCTGTATAAATTGAATTCTTATACACTTCTTCACAAACAGATATAAAGTCCTCATACTCTTCCTTTTCCACTCTATCTTCTGAAGATAATAATCGAATTCTAAGTGCTGACATTTGAAGATATGCATAGCTTCCTTTATCATCTTTATCAAAATGATCTAATAAATTTTCACATTCATCTATATCCCCTTGAATATATTTCACTTCAGCTAAATTATATTCAATACTTTGCACTAATGAACTGAAGACAGCCTTTCCTGATAAATCATTAGCCATATCTTGAGCCTCTACTAAAAGAGCTTCAGCCTCTTTAACCCTAAGCTCCTTTATATAAACTCCAGGTAGACCAACATTATAAAAAATAGAAAAGCAAGTTTTATAGTTTTTAGAATTAATAACCTCATTCAATTCTTTATAACCCAATTCACTTTCCTTTAATTTTCCAACCTCTTCTAACATAGAAATTTTATTATATCTACAAATAATATCAATATAACTATTTTTTAAATTCTTATTGTTTTCTTTAGTTAATTCAATCATTTCTAAAGCTTTAGTAAGCTCTCCCCAAAAACCTAATATCCATGATGCTAAAACATAATAAATAGTTCTAGTTAAAACATTTAAATTTTCATCAATCTTTTTAGGCAGTTGAAAATAAATATTCTCAATAGATGCATTGTCCATTATTATTTTGAACACTTTCATGCACTTTAAAACTTCTTCATTTATATCTCCATTTATTGAATTAATTATTGTAATACACTTCTCATAGTCTAAGTTTAAATAATTGAAGAACATAGTAACTAAAGCTAAATCAATACTTTTACTATAATACTCTAAAGGAAAATCATTTAAAATTTTTGTAGCTATAATATTTTGAGCATTCCTCTCTATTATTTCTAGTGCCTCATCATACCTATTCCAATTTACAAAGATGCTTATTGCTTCATCATAATTTTCATCTCTAATTAAATATGATGTAATACTATCTATTGTTTGATTTTTTATTTTCTCTTCATTCCTATTAAAAAGTTGTAATAGATATTGCCTTAAAATATTATGATATCTAAATACCTTTTTTTCCTCATCTATTGTAATAATCATCATATTTTTTTCTATTAACTTTTCTATTATTTCAAAACCATCATTATTCCCTATTTCTTTATACACTTCAGGATTTACATAGCTTAATGGAGAAGTTTTAACTAAAAAATCTATTTCCTCTTCAGATAAACTATTAATTATCTCATTATGCATATAGTCTATAAAAAGCTTATTATTTTTAGGTATATTTCTTATATTTTTATTACTATTTGTCACTGTTAGAAATAGTTTAATTGCCCCTATCCATCCTTCGGAATTTAAATATATATCTTCAATTAATTCATCACTAACATTTCCGCTATTTTTTATAAATTCCTCTGTTTCTTGTAATGTAAGATATAAATCTTCTGCCTTAATCTCCATTACTCCACATTTCATAAGAATATTTCCTAGGTAAATTGGAATATCTCGTCTTGAAATTATAATGAAATGTATATTTTCTGACGAGTTAACTATAAAATATTCAACAGTTTCTAATAGGAATTTGTCTTCTAAATAATGAAAGTCGTCTAATACAATAAACAGTTCTTCATTTCTAAGAAGCTCATTTATTAAGGATGCTATTAATTCAAAAATCTCCTCTTTTTTCACTAATGGATTTAACATATCTATATAAAATTTGAAATCTTCCACATTTTCTTTTAACCCATATAATACATAAGTCCAAAAATAAGATAAGTCATCACTATTTTCATCTAATGAAAGCCACATATATTGTTTTTTTTGTACATACTCAGAAATAAGAGTACTTTTCCCAACGGCAGCTCCACCACTAATTATTGTTAATTTATTTTCTGATATTTCATTTATTTTATCCTGTAACTTTTCATTTCTAGAAATTGAATTCTTATTTTTTGGCCTTATTAATCTTGTATAAAGAATATTTTTCATAAATATCACCCTTAACTTTTACTTCTTTCAATAGTATTTTACCATACTTTTACATGTAACTATATTTTCTCATTTTAAATCTATTTATTAAAAATGAACCAACTATCATTATGAATGCAACCAATATGACACAGAATAAATTTCCATAACTTATAACTCCATGATTCTCTAATGAAACTGTAAAATTTAAAATATGCTTTTGTGGCAAAAGATCTCCTATTCTATTTATTAAATTATTGTTAGTCATAGTAAAAAAACTTCCTGCTATTAATGCAGTTATAATATTTATCATAGTACCTAACATACTGGCACTTTCCTCTCCCTTTACTAGTGAAGATATTAATAATCCAAAAGCAGATGATACTAATGATAAAATTAATACTATAAAACTCAACTCTAATACATTTACTGTTGTATTTAGATTAAATATTAGTTTACATAATATTGTTATTATAACTGTTGGAGTAAAAATCATAATAAATACTGAAATAAAATGACTAGTTACATACTGTCCATAGGATATATTGCTACTTATAATTCTTTTTGACATTCCCTTCTTATCATCAAAGAAGAATTTATACAGCATAACTCCATTCATCATTACAAACATGGTTAGAAATCCTATTATATTTGCTGCTACGCCTCTCTTTTCTCCATCTTTAATAGTAACTTTTTCACCATTTAACATCCTTTCTAACTTTTCTTTATATTCAGCCCCTTTAATAGTATCCACATTAGCTTTTCCATCTTGAAAACTTATAACAGCATCATATTTATTCTTTACAAGTTCTGAAATAGGTACTTCATTTTCAAGCTTAATAATATTAATTTCATCATTCTTTAAATCAATACTTTTATCTCCTACTACTCCAATATTAAACTTAGTAGCAAAACTACTTGAAAAATAAATTGCTACTAATATAACTATAGGAGTTATAACGCAAGGCATTATAAGATAAGTCTTGCTATTTATCATTCTATATAATATTCCCTTTATAAGTCTTAACATCTTTTTACCTCCTTAAATATAGTCTTCTGGTTTGTATTTAACTTGCATAACCATTAATAATAATGCAGAAAGTGCTATTAACACTAAAACTATTACACTATAATTCTGAAAATTGTTATCATATATAACATTAAAAGTTGTATCTAGCATCCACTTTAATGGGGATAAATTTGCAATTTTACTTACCACTTTCCCTAAACTATCCACTGGAAAAAACATACCTGAAAGCAATGCAAAAACACTTGTTACAGCAGAAAGAATTGTATTAGTTAACTCTTCTTCTTTTATAATTACACAAACTGCCCCACCAAGTGTAACTGTAAATAGTAAAAATGCTCCAAATAGCACAAGTACATATATGAAATTTCCTCCACCAAAATTAACCCATTTGAAATAGTTCATTAATATCATATCTATTAAAAAACTAATTTCCATAAAAAGATATGAGGCTATTATTTTAGACATATAAATTGAAATTTTAGAAACTGGAGCATATGCTATTCTCATATTCCCCTGTTTTAGTTTTTTTTCCATAAATGTGTTAGGTGCTATAGTTACTGATGCAATTATCATATACATCATCATAGTTACACCATAATAATCATAGGATGAAACCCCATCTCCTCCATATAGACTTGAAAATATAAAACCAAAGACCCCAATTAAAAGCCATGGGAAAAAAACACAGGATGTAACTACAACCGGTGTAGTAATTAAGTTTTTAAAATCTTGCTTTATAAGTTTCCACAAAACCATATTCCTTCACCTCTAATCCCTTAATTTCTTTCCAGTAAGTTTTAGAAATACCATCTCTAGATTTCCTTCTTCACTGGTTATATGATTTATTTTTATATTTCTATCTATCAATCTCAAAATTATCTTATCTAGATTTTCTATTTCTTTAATTGTAGTTATACTTAAACCTCTTTCATCAACTTCAACCTTTTGAATTCCTTCAATCTCATATAAAAAATCATATTTGAACTTCTCTTTATAACTACAGTCTATAGATATTTTATATACTCTAGTATTTTTATAATTCTCCATAAGCTCAGCTATTGTTCCCTCCGCTATCTTGGTCCCACTATCCATTATTATTACCCTATCTGCTATCTCTTCAACTTCTTCCATATAATGAGTTGTATATATAATTGTTGTTCCATTTTTTCTTAACAATCTAATTGACTCAAGTATATGATTTCTGGATTGTGGATCTATCCCAACTGTAGGTTCATCTAATATTAAAATTTTAGGTTTATGAGCTATTGCACAGGCTATATTAAGTCTTCTCTTCATCCCTCCTGAAAAAGTTACTGGCTTATTATCCTTTTTATCTTCTAATCCTACTAATTTTAATGCTTCTAATACAGAATTTTTTAATTCTTTACCCTTTAATCCATATAGAGATGTAAAAAATTCAACATTCCTATATGCAGATATTTCTTCAAATATGGCAAGTTCTTGAGGCACTATCCCAAGTTGTGCTTTAATCCACTTCTTATTATCTTTTATATCTTTATCAAAAAATTTAATTTTACCTTCATCATGCTTTAATATAGTTGAAAGTATATTTATTGTAGTGCTTTTTCCAGCTCCATTAGGACCTAAAAAGCCTAATATTTCTCCTTTGTATAAATTAAAGCTTAGTCCATTTACAGCTTTATTTTCTTTGTAATACTTTTTTAAATCTTTAACTTCTATTATTGATTTCATAATCATCACCTCTGATACCAATAATACTCTCTAGTCCTAATCACTGTAATCAACCAAAAGGTTGATTTAATAGATTATTATTGCTAAATTATAAAACTAACATAACAAAAAAGCTCATAAGTAACATAGTTACCTACAAGCTTTTTTACGTTTATATTAATTTTCTATGTAATTTATGCTGCTTTTTGTATAGATTCAAAATATTCATTTCCTGCTTCAGCATCATATTTACCTTCCCATTTTGAAATAACTATAACAGCTAGAGAGTTTCCAACTACATTAACAGCAGTTCTTATCATATCAAGAATACGATCAATTCCAGCAATAAATGCTACTCCTTCTACAGGAATTCCTACTGAGCCTAATGTAGCTAATAATACAACGAAAGATACCCCAGGTACTCCTGCAATACCTTTTGAAGTAACCATTAATACAAGTACTAAATTAATTTGTGTCATAAGAGGTAAATCAATTCCATATATTTGTGCAATAAATAATGCTGCAATGGCTTGATATAAAGTGGATCCATCTAAATTAAATGAATACCCAGTAGGTATAACAAATGATGTAATGGCCTTTGGACATCCAAACTTCTCCATCTTCTCCATAAGTTTTGGTAAAACAGCTTCAGAACTTGCTGTAGTATAAGCAAGTATAAGTTCATCTCTTAAAATCTTTATAAGTTTTAAGATACTTGTATTACACATTTTAGCTATAGATCCCAATACAACAAATATAAATAAAATCATAGCACCATGAACAGTGATAACTAACTTTCCTAATGGAATCAAGGAAGCTAGTCCAAATTTAGAAACTGTTACCCCTATTAATCCAAATACTCCAAGTGGTGCAACTTTCATAATTTGATTAGTAACCCAAAACATGGCATCAGCTGTACCTTGACAAATTGCAAGGACAGGTTTTCCTTTCTCTCCAATTGCAGCAACACCTAATCCAAACATAACTGAAAAGAATATAATTGGAAGTAAATCACCCTTAGCTAAAGACTCAACAATATTTGTAGGTACAATATTTAAAATTGTGTCTGCAAAACCATGGTGAGTTGTAGTTTCAGCTGTAGCCATATAGCTATCAATACTAGTTGTTGAAAGTTCATTAATGTTTACTCCAGTTCCCGGATGAAATAAATTACCAAATAAAAGACCTATTACAATGGCAACTGTAGTTACCATTTCAAAATAAAGTAATGTTTTCCCTCCTATTTTACCTAATTGCTTAATGTCCCCTACTCCAGCAACCCCAACAACAAGTGATGAAAATACAATTGGAATAACTATCATTTTAATTAATCTTATAAATATATCTCCTAATGGCTGCAAATATGTTACAGCTGTTGGATTTCCATAAAAAATAGCTCCTACAATAATTCCTAATACAAGTCCAATAAGAATTTGAACTGCTAATCCTATTTTTTTCATATAATAGCCCCTTTCTGTAAGTAAATTTAATATAAAAAATAAACATATTTTTCTATTGAATAAGATTATTTTCTGGAACATGCCTAAATTGCATAAGTATCATTGTATACTTGCAAAATCACATATAAAATTCCTATTCTTAGCATGTATTATAACATTAAATTTTACCGTTTATGCTTTTGTTTTAAAATTCTGAATAATTAGACTTTTTTGCCATATTTTCCATAAGATATTATTAAGATATATCCTCTACCAATTATTTTATAATCTTAAAATGTAAAGTAACAAATTTTACTAAATATACCTTACAATTTAGAAATTAATATTGTAAATTTCACCATATTAACATAAAATGTTAATATAGTAACATATAGTACAAATATGCATATTATAAAATCCATAATTAAACATAGAATATTCCCACCAATTAACACAAAAATAGTATAATCTCCAAATTGTAAAATCATAATATTAAATTTATCAACTTAATAAAATGCTATAAAAGTAGTCTTTATCATTTTTTGAAATCGACTACATTAAATATTCTCATCATGTCTTGCATAATAGATTAACTAATCTATATCTATGTAAAGGAATCTTTTTACTGGAAAGGAAGTGAATTATATAAATAAAATTTAACCTATTCAATAGTTCAATTTTTAAAGTAAAAAAGGGGGATACTACTATGAAAAAATTTAAATCACTTTGCTTTTTTTTGTGTTTTGCTTTTATATTTACTCTTACTAATATCATGTTACCATCCAATACTGTAAAGGCTATGGCAGCTTCTAAATCTTATTGGATTTTTGATTTTGGCTCTGATTCAAGCTCTGTAGGAAATAATTACACTAAGGTAACTCCAAATACACTATACGATCCTTCTACAGGGTATGGCTTTGAGGAAACTTCTGGATTGCAAGCTGTAGATCGTGGTGCTCCTGACTATATTCGTGAAGACTTTATAACCAGCAATAAAAAGGCTACCTTTAAAGCAGATGTACCTAATGGACGTTATACAGTAAGAATAATTTCTGGTGATAATGAATCTGCAACAACTCTAAAGAAAGTTAAAGCAGAAAATATTACAGCTATTACAAATGCTAAAACTAAAGCTGGAGAATTTATTGAGAAACTCTTTACTGTTAACGTTTGTGATAATCAATTAACTCTAAATTTTTCATCTGATTTGATTCACATTAATGCAATTGAAATTAATTCTGCTGCTAATACCTCTACTCCAACTGTATATATTGCTGGTGATTCAACAGTTATGAGCTATAAAGACAGCTATGCTCCTCAACAAGGTTGGGGAAAATCAATTTCTCAATATTTTAATACAAATAATATTAATTTTATAAATAAAGCTATTGGTGGAAGAAGTTCCAAATCTTTTGCGGTCCAAGGACGTTTAGATGAAATTATTTCTATGCTTCATCCTAAAGACTATTTATTTATCCAAATGGGACATAATGATTCTGATTCAAGTCATCCTGATAGATATACTAATATAGACACTTATAAAATGTACCTCAAAAAGTATATAGATGGAGCTCACGCTAAAGGTGCAACACCTATTTTAATAACTCCTGTAGCTAGACTTCATTATTCTGATGGTAAATTCATAAATGATTTTCCAACATATTGCAATGCTATGAAAGAAGTTGCTAAGAAAACTAATACAAAATGTATTGATTTAATGTCAAAGTCTCTTGCTTGCTGGACTTCTTTAGGATATGATTCAGTCTATCCATTCTATTTGGTTTCTTCAAATGGAACTGATTACACTCATTTTACTGAAGCTGGTGCAAATAAAGTTGCAGGATTAATAACTCAAGGAATTAAAGAACTTAAACTTCCAATTTCTAAATACTTAAAGGAGGATATCCAATGAAAAGAAGTGTATTTTCAAAAATATTAGCATCTATTTGCTTAACAACTATGTTATTATGTAATATACCAAGTATGTCCACACAAGCAAAAGAATACAATTGTATAAAATCACATAACAATGAATATAAGTTTGATTTTGGAAATGGAGAAACTATAAAAGGATATACTAAAGTAAGTGCATCAACTTCATATAATAAGAAAGCAGGTTATGGTTTTAATACTCCTGAAAATATGAAAGATGTAGCTGCCTCTGGTACTGGTGTTTCAAGTGATGCAGTTCAATTTTTAACTTATGGCACAAAAAGTTCAAATACATTTAATGTAGACCTTCCTAATGGACTTTATGAAGTTAAAGTAACTTTAGGCGATACATTTAGAGCAAGTGTAGCTGCTGAAGGTGTTTATCAAATAATGAATATGACAGGTAATTGTGCTACTGATTCTTTCCAAGTTCCTATTACTGATGGGCAACTAAATCTTCTTATAACCGAAGGTAAACCCGACACTCCTTTTACATTAAGTTCATTAGAGATAAAACAAATATCAAAAAAGCCAAAAACAAATAGAACAATATATATAGGTGGTGACTCTACAGTATGCAATTACTATCCTTTAGATAGTAGTGTACAAGCTGGATGGGGACAGATGCTCTCTTCATTTGTTAATACAAAAAAATTTCAAGTTAGAAACATGGCTACTGGTGGTCAGTTTGCAAGAGGATTTCGCAATGATGGACAATTTGAAGCTATAATGAAATACATTAAACCAGGAGATTATTTCATTGTTCAATTTGGTATAAACGATACCAATGCGAAAAATTCAGAAACTGAAACAGAATATAAAGAAATAATGCGTGATATGATTAAACAAGTTAAAGCTAAAGGTGCTGAAGTTATATTATCTGCTCCACAAGGTAGAGCTACAGATTTTAATTCTGAAAATATACACACTTGCCAAGGTAGATGGTACAGGGCCTCAACTCTTGCTTTAGCTAAAGAAGAAAATGTACCACTTGTTGATCTTAATGTATTAAGTTCTGAATATTTTACTTCTATAGGTAAAGATGCTACTCTTGCACTATATATGACTGGAGATACATTACATCCTAATAGACAAGGTGCTACTATACTTGCTCAGCTCGTAGCTAAAGACTTAAAACGTCAAAAAATTAAAGTTTTCTAATCCATATGTCTTAAACACACTTTAAATTGTATGATAAAAAAGCTCTCCAATAACAATATAAAAAATGTTGTTATTGGAGATAGTTTTTTTTATTAATATAAACACTTCTTTTCTGTAAACCACCAATATTTAATCGCAAATTTCACAAAATATAAATCACGCCAGTTTTATTGAATTTTGTCCAATATTAACATAAAATATTAATATTGGTAGCTACATTATATTTTATTTATTTTTATTAGAAAAGAATTTCAAATAAAGTGCTTTAAGCAAATGTAATCGAATACAAAGCTAGATATTCTTAAACTTTACATAATTACTTTAAATCTCTAATACGAAAGGATGTTTTTTTAATGTCAAAATTTAAATTATCTAAGTTTTTAAAGTTATCTGTATTAACTACCTCTTTACTATTTACAACTGCTATTACAGGTTTAGGACAAGCGTCTGCAGCAACTACACCTTCATCTGATTTTACTCAACTTAATTATTCACAAATACTTCCATCTATGGGGGCTGGGTGGAACTTAGGTAACCAACTTGAAGCTTCTAACAATGGTGTTCCAAGTGAAACTGCTTGGGGAAATCCTACTATTACAAAAGCTTTGATTCAACAAGTTAAAGCTGCTGGATTTAAAACTATTCGTATTCCTGTTTCATATTTGAATAAAATAGGTAGTGCCCCAAATTATACTATTGACTCTTCTTGGCTTACAAGAATTAAAGAAGTTGTTGATTATGCATATAGTGAAGGGTTATTTGTAATCATCAATATGCATGGAGATGGATATAAATCAGTTAATAGCTCATGGTTATTATGTGACTCAAATGACCAAACAACTATTAAGACAAAATATCAAAAAGCATGGCAACAAATAGCAAATACCTTTGCTGACTATGATGAGCATTTAATTTTTGAATCAATGAATGAAGAATTTGATGGTAGTTATAGTGCTCCAAATAGAACTTATTATTCTAACATAAATGCTTATAATCAAATATTCGTTGATACTGTAAGACAAACAGGTAGTAATAATAGTGCAAGATGGCTTCTAATTCCTGGTTGGAATACCAATATAGATTATACAACAGGAGATTATGGTTTTGCTCTTCCTACAGATAACTATAGATCAAGTGCAATTCCAAGTTCTGAAAAAAGAATAATGATATCAGCTCACTACTACTCTCCTTGGGATTTCTGCGGAGAAGAATCTGGAACAATAACTCAATGGGGGGCAACAGCTACAAGTACTTCAAGAAAATCAACTTGGGGCCAAGAAGACTATTTAACTTCTCAAATTAAAGCTATGTATGATAAATTTGGAACACAAGGATATCCAGTTGTAATAGGAGAATTCGGTTCTGTTGATAAAACAAGTGCTGATTCAACAAACAATACTTATCGTGCTATATTTGCAAAAACTTTATGTTCCACAGCTAAACAATATGGTGCTGTACCTGTAATTTGGGATAATGGATATAACGGTGCATATGGCTTTGGATTATTTGATAGAGCAAAATGCACAATAACACAACAAGGAATTATTGATTCTATAATGGATGTTATGAATAAAGTTGACATACTTAAGGGTGATGTAAATGATGATGGTAAAATAACTCTTGCAGATTCTCTTGCATTGAAGAAGTATATAACAAACCCTAAATATAAGATAAATCTAAAAAATGCAGATCTTAATGATGATGGACAAATAAATATTATGGATTTATTACAACTTCAATCTTTAATATAGGTATTTATATATCAACTAAAAACTAAATTTTAAAACAAGAAAACTGGCATTAAATTCTCTATTAATGCCAGTTTTTATATATAAATTCTTTAGTTTTAATGCATCTATTTTTTTGACAATAAAAATCCACAATATTTCTATCATGGATTCAATAGATTGTTTATAAATCTTTAGTATCTATATTTCCCTTAATTATTTAGAAACCTCAGGAATTACTATATCAAATTCTTTATTAAAGTTAGAATATTCACTCTTTGATTCTGCTTCTATGGAACCACTTGTCAGTTTTATATTTACACTCTTAATATACTCATCATCGCCTATAGCAAATTCAACTTTAAAACTATCTAAACTTTGAGGTGCATTTTTGCCAGCTACCTTGGAATATATTCCATCAGCCTTTTCTTTTGGTACATTCAATTCATATGTATTATCACCTGTTTTTTTAATCATATCTGGATTATTTTTTATAACCTCAATATAAGCATTAAAGCTTTTTTCAGCGTCCATTCCATAGACTTGAGAAGAGTCTAGTGAAGATGCATTGTATTTCCCTGACATATCCTTAGCATACATCTTTATATCATTATTAGACTTTGCTAAGTAAAACTCCTGCTTTTGACCTGATTTTTCTACTTCGACTTTAGTTTTTATATTCTCTTTAAGATCTTCAGTCTTCATATTCATTTTTGTTTCAAATGTTTGTCCATTCGATTTTGAACTACTAGTAAGATTTATTTCCACACTATTTACAACTTTTGTTTTATCTAAGCTATCAACAAGAACCTTATCTGCTGACTTTGAACAACCAGTTATAATTCCACTAGCCAAAATTAATGTAGTAACTAACAAACTTACATATTTTTTCATTTTATCCCCCTATTTTTCATATGTATTTTTTATTTTCCCCCTATATAGCACATTTCTACTCCAACAATTTTACATTTTATATGCGCAATGCTTTTCTGCAAACGTTTTATCTGCATTTAATTTTAAATCCATTTAATTTTTCTATACAAATGCAGTTGTATTTAAATAATATCACAGCATTTCGACAATGTAAAACCTTTATTCCATATATGATTATAGATTATAATATTAATATAAAACCATGATGTATATTAATATTTTAATAACTGAAAAAGATAAAATTCACTTCTATAGATAACAAAGGGATTATTTTTAACAAAAAATAATCCCTTTATAGTAGCAATTTTATTTTTTTATTAAAGCAAAATTTCTATCAAATCATCTGGTTTTACTATTCCGCCTTTAATTACCCTAGTAAAAATCCCTTCAGTTGGCATGATGCAGCTTCCAACTTGATTTTTTATAGCACAACCTTTATGACACTCTTTACCTATTTGTGTCACTTCTTGAATAGTATCACCTATTTTTAATCTTGTGCCTATTGGAAGTTTATGAAGTATAATTCCCTCAGTTGTTATGTTTTCAGCAAATTTACCAGCTTCCAAATCTGATATTCCCATTTCTATCATCTTATCTATACTTTCTTGAGCTAACAAACTTACTTGTCTATGCCATTTTCCTGCATGAGCATCATTTTCTAACCCATACTCTTCTATAAAAACACCTTCTTCTATAGGAGTTTTTATAATACCTTTTTTTTCACTAATATTAATTGATACTACTTTAGACATATTTAACTCTCCCTTATGTATTCTCCACTTTTTCCACCAGTTTTTCTTACCAAATGCACATTTTCTATTACCATATCCTTATCAACAGCTTTACACATATCATATATAGTAAGTGCAGCAGTTGTTACAGCTGTTAATGCTTCCATTTCTACTCCTGTTTTTCCTACTGTTGATACCGTTGCTTCAATTTCTACTTCATTTTCTCTTATATTAAAATTTATATCTGAACCTGTTATAAATATATTATGGCACATAGGAATTATATCAGAAGTTTTTTTCACACCCATTATCCCACCAATTTGAGCAACTGATAAAACATCTCCTTTTTTAATAAGTCCTTCTTTTATTAAACTTACAGTTTCTTTTTTCATTTTAATTGTTCCTCTTGCAATAGCAACTCTTTTTGTATCTTCTTTTTCACTCACATTTACCATATGAGCTCTTCCCTTTTCATTAAAATGTGTAAATCCCATAAATTTAACCTCCAATTGCAGTCATTTCTCTGCTAATATAATGTCCTTCCTCTAATTCATGCTCTTTAGGTTTATTGTTAATAGTTTCAAGTATTACTTTTCTTATATCTTTACCTTCCCTTATCAAAGTTTTTAAATCTACTTCTTTATTGGAATGTAAGCATGGCTTTATTTTTCCATCAGCAGTAAGCCTAATTCTATTACAATTTTCACAAAACTTACATGATATAGGGTTAATTAGTCCTATCTTTCCTTTTCCATCTGGTATCTTATAATATTTTGCTGGAGAAGATATATCATCTGATTTCATTTGAATTAATTCTGGTATTTTCTCTAAAACTATATTGTTTGAAACATATCTATTCATGGACCAATGTTTTAAATCTCCTATTGGCATAAGTTCTATAAATCTTATATCTATATCCTCATATCTTGTTAAATTCACAAAATCTTCTATTTCATTTTCATTAAAATCTTTTATTAAAACTACATTCAACTTAATTGGGGTTAATCCAACTCTCTTAGCTTCTTCTATTCCTTTAAGCACATCTTTAAGCTTACCTACTTTGGTAATTTGAGAATACTTCTCTTCATTTAATGTGTCTAAACTTATATTTACTCTAGTAAGACCTGCTTGTTTTAAATTTTTTGCATATTTTTTTAGGAAAATTCCATTAGTGGTCATAGCAAAATCTTTAATTCCATCCAATTTTCCTATACCTTCGATTAACTTTAAAATACCTTTTCTAACTAAAGGTTCCCCACCTGTTATCCTAATTTTATCTACACCTGTTTCAACAAAGCTTTTTGTTATGTGTTGTATTTCTTCCAATGTCAAAATTTCATTGTGGAGCATCTTTTCTATTCCTTTTTCTGGCATACAATATTTACACCTTAAATTACATAAATCAGTAACTGATATTCTCAAGTAATTTATTTTTCTGCCATAACTATCAAACATTTTTCTCCTCCAACCTATTTCTTTTATTGTACATCTCAAGATCTTCTTTTGAATTTAGATTTATGAACATATCAAAATCATAATTGTATTTTTCCAAAATATTTTTTTCTATAAAAAGTGTTTCTATAATATTTATAAGCCCAAACATAGATCTCTTATCTTTATTTATAAGACTTTCTATTTTAGGCAAAATGTCTTTAGAGTAAAAAGAATTAAATGGTTCCACTTTATCATCTATTTTTGCAACACAAGCATCGTATTTATTCTCTAAAAGCACTTTTTTCATATACCTAATATATTTTAAACTTATATTTGGCATATCACAAGCTATAAAATATGTATATTTACTTTTACTTTCTTTAAGTCCAATATGTATTCCTGATAAAGGGCCAACTCCCTTTATTTCATCACTAATTACCCTAAATCCATCTTCTTCATATTCTCTTTTCTTATTAGTAACAACCACTATATCATCAAATTCTTTTCTAAGCTCTTGAATGAGTTTTTCCATAATTCTAACTTCACCAATTTCCAGAAATTGTTTATCAAACCCCATTCTTGAACTTTTCCCACCTGCAAGAATTACTGCTGTTTTAAAATTCTCTTTACACATATACTATAATATATTCACTAAATTAGATGCAGCATTTTTTCTTTTTTCTAAAATATCTTTATCTACACCTTCAGATTCAATTAATCTTAATGCTTCTGTAGGACATACTTCTACGCATGCTGGTCCATTTTCTCTTCCTATACATAAATCACATTTGTTTGCTACTATTCTTTCTTTGTGCTCAACTTTACCATCTTTTTCACTTATTAATCCTTTTTGAACAACTTTTTCTCCATCTTTATATTCAACAATTAAATCTATAGCTCCAAAAGGACAAACAATTGCACATGATTTACAGCCAATACATGTTTCTTTATTTATCAATACAACACCATCTCTATTTGTAATAGAGCCGTTAGGACATGCATTTGCACATGGTGCATTTTCACAGTGCCTACATTGAATTGGTGCACTTACATCTGCTGTTTTTATCACTTTTAAACAAGGGTTAAAATTAACTTTTTCTTTTCTTTGTATAAATATATTTTCTTCAGAATGTGCAACAACACAAGCTGCCTCACAAGTTCTACAACCAATGCATCTTTTTGGATTTGCTATAACAAAATTATTCATTTAAATTTCCTCCTTTTTTCTTGAAACAAACTTTGTATGAAGTAAATGATGAGATTTTTTCCCTAAAGGTTCCTTTAGAAAATCCTTATATAACTTTTTAATATAAGGATTTTCATGAGACTTTCTTATCTCAAGCTCAGAATCATGTTTATAAAGTCCTTGTTTTCTAGTTATAAATGTGTTTTTTCTATCTTCATCTAATATAAATTTAGGTTGTCCACCACCACTTACACATCCTTCTGGACATGTCATAACTTCAATAAAGTCAAATTTACATTGTCCATTTTTTATATCTTCAAGTATCTGAATTACATTTTTCAATCCTGATACTACAGCTACCTTTAATATTTTTTTAGGTAATTTTACTTCTGCTACCCTAACTCCTTCTCCACCTCTTATAAAATCAAGGTCAATATTTGGTATAGACTCTTTTGTAAGCATTTCATAACCACTTCTTAATGCAGCTTCCATTACCCCACCAGTTGCTCCAAAAATATTGCCAGCTCCTGTATAACTGCCTAAAGGTAAGTCAAATTCTCCATCTTCTAAATTTTTAAAATCAATTCCTTTATCTCTAATAAGTTGTGCAAACTCTCTTGTTGTAATTACTATATCAACATCTTTAAATCCACTATCATACATCTCTTCTCTGTCACATTCAAATTGCTTACAAGTACAAGGCATTATAGCAACATTAAATATCTTTTTTGGGTCTACATTATCTATTTTAGCTCCATATGTTTTAAAAATAGTTCCAGCCATTTGTTGAGGCGATTTACAACTTGAAAGATGTTTTAAAAGCTCAGGATAACTTTGTTCCACAAATTTCACCCATGCAGGACAACATGAAGTAAACATAGGTAAATTCTTACCTTCTGTTATTCTTTTTATAAGTTCACTTCCTTCCTCTATTATGGTTAAATCAGCTCCAAAATTAGTATCATATACTTTATCAAAACCAAGTATATGTAATGCTTTAGCCATTTTCCCTGGTGTTAAGCTTCCTGGTTTTAGCCCAAATTCTTCTCCAAGTGAGACCCTAACTGCTGGTGCACATTGAACTATAGTAAATGCCTCATTTTTATCTAATACTTCTTTTACTTTATTTAAATTGCTATTATTAAAAGCTGAAAACATTGGTTCTTGCACACTTTCTAAAAGTCCACGTTCTATTCTCTTCTTTTTAATTAATTTTTCATTTTCTTTATTTTCATACACATATGAATTACATATTTGTACACATTGTCCACAAGAAATGCACTTATCATAATTAATCTTTTGTGGATATCCACGTTTTCCTTCTATTGCATTCACAGGACATACTTCTGTACATTGCTTACAACCAGTACATAACTCTTCATCTATATTAACTAAACCCATCAACATAAATAAAATTCCTTTCTTTATAAATTCAAATTACTTACAGCCCTTATATTTCTTAATCTTTTTTCCTCTTCAACATTAAATAATTTTAATGCATCTTTTGGACATACTTTTATACAAGCTGGTTCATCATGTTCTCTACAAAGATCGCATTTATAAGCAACCATCTTTTCTTTTTCATCTATAGATTCATTTTCATAATCATATTTCATCCCAATTTCTATAGCTCCAAAAGGACATGCCAAAACACATTCTTTACACCCTATACAAATCTTTTCATCAATCATTATTCCATTGTCTTCACTTTTAATAGCACCTTTAGGACATACCTTTGCACATGGAGCATCTTCACAATGTCTACATTGTACTGGTACTGAATATGCTCCATTCTTCACTACATGAATTCTAGATACTACCGATCTTCTTATATTTCCAACTGTAACTACTTTATTATGAGCTTTAAAACAAGCCATTTCACAAGCCTTACATCCAACACATTTACTAGCATCTCCTAAAACAAATAAATTGCAATCTGTCTTCATATTCTTTCAACTCCCTTTTTAATGATTAACTCTATATCCATTAGCATAAATATTCATCTTATTTCCTCTAACAAATCCAACTAAAGTAATGTTTAACTTTTTAGCAAGGGCAACAGAAAGACTAGTAGGTGCGGATTTTGAAATAATTATTGGAATCTCTAACTTAGCAGCCTTTAATATCATTTCGAGTGATACTCTTCCACTAAGTATAACAACTTTATCCTTGAAAAATATTCCCCTCATAAGAGATTCTCCAATAACTTTATCTAATGCATTATGTCTAGCAACGTCTTCATATACCACTAACATTTCTCTGTTATCACATAATGCTACACAGTGAACTCCTCCAGTATTTTTAAAAACATCCGAATAATCTAAGTTTTTTCTCATAAATTCAAATATTTTATTTATGTTAATTTTGGCATCACTTAAAACAGGTTTACAATTTAATGCTTCTAAAAAGCTGTTAATTCCATCATCAGATTGATCTTTTATACTGTCTAAATCAATTTTTTTAGAAAAGAACCCTTCTCTAACAGAATCTTTATTTTTAGTGATAACCTCTGTAATTCCTTTTTCTTCATTTAAGTTAAACGACTCTATATCTTCATTTGTAGTTATTAATCCTTCTGTTCTTAAAAATCCTATAGTTAATGCTTTTAAATTTTCTGGTGAACACAAAAGTGTAGCCAATTTTTTACCATTAAGAAAAATCGTTAAAGGATATTCTCTAACCAAAAGCTCAGCCACTTCTTCATTAAATATGTCATCTTCTATTTTTGAAACTGTACAATCTAATGTTTTATTCATAATCTGTTCCTCCTTTATGATTTTTCTTTCAATAAATTCTGCTATCCCATTCACATCATTAATATGTAATTGTTGTATATCTACATTTAAAATTTCATCTGTTGCTATAGCTAAAAATTTACTTCTATCATATTTCTCATCTTCTATTAACAATTTGGAATCTACTTCTTTTCTGTGTACTTCTATCTTAGGATAATTGTTATTTTTATATCCCTCTATTATTATTAAATCTACTCCTACAAATAGTTTTAAAATTTCTTCTATATCTTTTTCTTCTTGAATTTTTTCCACCATGGCTATTTTTTCTTTTGAAGAAATAACCATCTTATCAGCTCCAGCTTGCGCAAACCTATAACTATCCTTGCCTTCTTTATCTATTTCAAATTTATGAGCATCATGTTTTAAAACTCCTACCTTATATTTCATTTTCTTAAATATAGGTATTAGAGCTTCTATTAAAGTAGTTTTTCCTGTATTAGACTTAGTTGCAACAATAGATATTATTTTAGCTTTATTTAAAGATGAATTTTCCATTCAAAACTTCTCCTACCTTTTTATGTCCTATTCCATCTGGCATAATTAGAATTCCATTTGCTTTACTCATAGTCATTAACTTATTAGAACTTTGGGAACCTATCTTGTAAGCATATAATTTTCCATCCACCTCTTTAATATGTACATATATATATTTACATCTATCCTTTTTGGCCTTAAACTCATCTCCTAAAATAACAGGAAAAGTTCTGTCAGTAATAGCTTTTCCTTGCATTTTTTCACAGGCTGGTTTTATAAATTCTTCAAATGTGGTCATAGCTGATAAAGGATTTCCTGGTAAGCTAAAAAATAATTTTTTATTAATAGTTGCTAAACTAATTGGTTTCCCTGGCTTTATAGCAACAGATTTAAATTTTATATCTGCATTTATTTCATTTAATACATCCTCTACAAAATCATAATCACCTACTGAGGCTCCTCCTGAAGTTATGACTATATCTGATTTTTCTAAAGCTTCTTCTATTTTACTTTTTAATGCATCTTTTTTATCTTCAACTATTGATGAAGATAATGCTTCAAATCCTAAATTCCTTACTAATGCCTTTAATGAATATTCATTGCTATTTCTTATTTGTCCAAACTTAGGATTCTCATTTATCCCTACAAGCTCATCTCCTGTTGTAAGTATTGTTATTCTAGGATCTCTATAAACTTTTACTTTACTCCATCCCAAAGATGCTAAAACCCCAATTTCAGTTGGTCTAATTAGTGTTCCTTTTGTTAAAGCTATATCTCCTATTCTAATTTCTTCACCTAACTTTATAACATTAGTACCACTCTTAACTTTTTCAAAAATATAGAGATTTTTTTCATTTGTTTTTACTTTTTCAATCTGTATTACTGCATTTGCACCTTTAGGTAAAGGTGCACCTGTCATTATCTTCATCGCTTGTCCATTTAATAATTCTTTTTTACTAAATTCTCCAGCTTTAATAAAGTCAACTATCTCAAATTCTATTGAACTTCCATCTTCATATAAATTAGTATCTTCACTTTTTATGGCATACCCATCCATTGCTGATTTATCAAAGGGTGGAAGATTATCCTTTGAGTATATATCCTCTGCTAATACCTTATTTAAGCACTCTAAAATTTCTTTCTCTTCCCCTTCTAAAACATAGGCTTCTTCTTTTACTATTTTTAAAGCTTCTTCTATACTAATCATTAATTTTTCCTCCCTAACGTTCTATTTTTAAACCTCTATTCTCATTTTCTTTCTGATATTCTCATATTCACTTACTATATATTCTTCTGCTGCTTTTTGATCTTCAATCTTTTCAAGCTTAATAGCACAGTACTTAAATTCAGGTGTTTTTGAAATAGGGTCTAAACTATCATTTGTAAGTTCATTACATGCACCAATCCACCATTGATATGTCATAAATGTTGATCCTTTTTTAACTCTTTCTGTAACAAGGGCTCTCGATATAACACTACCTCTCCTAGATGTTATTCTTGCAAGTTCTTGATCATTTATATTTAATTCTTTTGCATCTTCAACACTCATTTGAATATATCCTGGTTCATCAGCTAATTTTTGAAGAGCACGACAATTTCCTGTCATAGTTCGTACAGAATAATGTCCAACTTCCCTTACAGTTGATAAACTTAACGGATATTCTTCATCTGGAAGCTCATATGGAGGTCTCCATTCACAGGCAAATAATCTCCCTTTTCCATTAGCTGTTGAAAATTTATTTCCTTCATAAAGATAAGGAGTCCCTTGATGTTCTTCTGTTGGACATGGCCATCTTATTATTCCTTGTTCCTCCATCTTTTTATAGCTTGCTCCTGCAAAACTTGGGGTAAGACTTCTCATTTCATCCCATATTTCTTCTGTATTTTTATATTTCATCGGATATCCCATAGCTGTTGATACTTCACTAATTATTTGCCAGTCAGGCTTTACATCCCCTAAAGGTTCTACAGCTTTTCTTATTCTTTGGAATCCTCTGTCTGCTGAACTGTAAACTCCATCATGTTCTCCCCATGAAGTTGAAGGTAAAATAACATCTGCATGTAGTGCTGTTTTATTCATAAATATATCTTGCACAATTACAAATTCTAATTTATCTAAAGCTTCCCTAAGTTCTGCTGCATTTGGATCACTTTGAACTGGATCTTCACCAAATATGTAATAAGCTTTTAATTTATTTTCCTTAAGAACTAGTTCAGGTACTTGTGTTAAGAAATATCCATTCTTATCTGAAAGCTTAACTTTCCAAGCTTTTTCAAATTTTTCTTTGGCTTTTCTATCCACTACTGGTTGATATCCTGGATAATTGTTAGGTATAGTTCCCATATCGCAAGTCCCTTGAACATTATTTTGTCCACGAACTGGGCCAATTCCTACATTAGGTCTTCCAAAATTACCTGTTAAAAGAGCAATTGATGCAAGTCCTCTTACTACATCAACAGCTTGCGAAAACTGGCAAACACCCATTCCATATAATATAGTTGCATTTTTAGCCTTTGCATATGTTCTCATAGCTTTTCTTATATAGTCAGCTTTTACTCCTGTTATCTTTTCTGCATATTCTGGAGTATATTTTTCTACTTCTTTTTTATACTTTTCAAAGTCTTCAGTATATTTCTCTACATATTCTTTGTTATATAAATTTTCATTAATTAATACATTACCAAAGGCATTAACTAATGCCATATTTGTTCCACCTTTTAATTGAAGCCATAAATCTGAGAACCTTACTATTTCTGTTTTTCTAGGGTCCGTAACAATTATCTTTGCTCCCTTTTCTTTTGCTTTTACTACTCTTCTAGCTACAATAGGATGAGTTTCTGCTGGATTATATCCAAAAATAAATAGAACATCTGAATTCTCTATTTCTGGAATAGAATTAGACATAGCTCCATCACCTAATGAATATGTAAGACCAGCAACAGATGGCCCATGACAAACCCTTGCACAATGGTCTATATTATTAGTTCCTATAACAGCTCTCATAAATTTTTGCATTACATAATTTGATTCATTTCCTGGACCTCTTGCTGATCCTGTTCCCATAATTGCATCTGCACCATATTTAGCTTTTATTTTCATAAGATTTTCAGCTGTAAATTTTATAGCTTCATCCCATGAAACTTCTTCTAAATTTCCATTTTTTCTTATCATAGGTTTTTTAATTCTAGCAGTTAATATTTGTGGATCATTTAAAAAATCCCAACCATAGTGCCCTTTTAAACATAATTTACCTTCATTATTATCACCATCTGCAGCTTCAGCTCTTATTATCTTTCCCTCTTTTACAACAAGATATAAATTACATCCACTTCCACAGTAAGGACATACCGTTAATACTTTTTCTTCCATTTGTTTATTCACTCCTTTTAAACACTTATAAAATATTATCTAAAAATAAAAA
Organism: Clostridium sp. SHJSY1; assembly: GCF_031626875.1. Classification (NCBI taxonomy): domain Bacteria; kingdom Bacillati; phylum Bacillota; class Clostridia; order Eubacteriales; family Clostridiaceae; genus Clostridium; species Clostridium sp. SHJSY1. The sequence goes on along the minus strand of NZ_JANDMF010000016.1, from coordinate 16,984 downwards.
AACCAGCACAAAGCATGTCTACATTTATTGTAACATTTTTTTGTACCGGTTTATTTCAAAGCTAAAATATTATTTAATACTTTTCTTTCCAATCTAACCTTAATCTATTAAATTTATTGTTATAACAACTATTCTATCATCACTTTTAATATCACAAACTTCCCAGTCATAAGTAAAATTTTTCTCTAATATATCTTTCACTTCTTCAAGATAAGTTTTTTCAAGATGAGGCTTCATTACTTTCCAATAATCTACGACTATATCAAGAGCACCTTCATTGACTAAAATTTCACTAAGATTTGAAAGTATGCCTTTTATTTTTACAGTTATAACCTTCGGGGAGTCTATATTAACTTTTACATATTCTGGTCCTCTACCTCTATAATGCTTTATGATTTTAACTGCGACTTTTTTAATTTTTTCTTGCAATTCAAGATTTATATTATCCATCTCCCATTTAAGTCTCCTATTTAATATTACAAAACATTAAAATTTAAAAAAACCTTTCTAGATATTTTACCTTTTTAGAAAATTTTAGTCAACTTATATTAAGGAGTAAATCTGTCATTTAAAGCTTTATTCTGACATTATTATAGATTCAAATTACTTTCTTTTAGTTTTTCACTTATTTTCTACAAAAGATACTTATATTTTTATCTTTTGTTTCACTCTATAATAGTATATATATTTTATTTAAGGAGGATATCTAATGATAAGTACAGCTATATTAACCATAAGTGACAAAGGCTCACAAAATCTTCGTGAAGATCTTACTGGACCTGCTATTGAAAATATTTTACCTAAAGATACCTTTTCTATTGTTTATTATAAAATAATCCCTGACGAAATAGAAATTATAAAAAATGAATTAATATACCTTTCAGATTCATTGAATGTTAATCTTATTTTGACAAATGGAGGAACAGGTTTTTCCAAAAGAGATGTTACTCCCGAAGCAACACTATCTATTATAGAAAAGAATGTACCTGGACTTCCTGAAGCTATGAGAAATGCATCTCTAAAAATAACACCTAAAGCCATGCTTTCTAGAGCTGTTAGTGGAATTAGGAAAAATACTTTAATAGTAAATTTACCTGGCAGTCCAAAAGGAGCTGTTGAAAATTTAGAAATTGTATTGCCTGCACTTCCACATGGAATAGATATTTTAATAGGAGCAGCTTCTGAATGTTCTAGATAAATCTAAAATAACTTATTGCAAGCCTAATAGTTTAGATAAAAGCAATATTATGCAATAAAGGTATGTAACATATGTTACATACCTTTATTGCATCTTTTGCTATCATGTAAGTTAAAGGTAAGAAAGGGGAATTTTTATGCAACCATATGAAAAGCAAAGAAAATTTTTAAAATCGAATTTTGATGAATTTAAAAATGCAAAAACTGATAAGATGAAAGGAGTACCTCAACCTCCTATTGTTAAGAACTATGATGAAAATTCTATAATTATTGAACTCCCAAAAGCAAGTAAAGATATTTTGAAAAATTCTAATCTTTATAATTGTATCAAGGTAAGAAGAAGTACAAGATTCTATACTGATGAATCAATTAGTATTCAAGAATTATCTTATTTATTATGGGCTACACAAGGGGTCACTGGAACTAATAAAGCTGGACTCATGCTTAGAACAGTACCTTGTAGTGGTGCAACACATTCTTTTGAAACATATCTATTTATTATGAATGTAGAAAATATGCAGAGAGGATTATACAGATACCTTCCACTTGAACATAAACTTTTATTTATTTCAGAACTAGATGAAATAGAAAATAAAATAGATAAAATAACTTTAGATCAACCTTTTGTACCTAATTTTGCGAAAAAGGCTGCCGTTTTATTTGCATGGAGTACAATCCCTTATCGCTCAGAATGGAAATTTGATAATACAGCACATAAAAAGATTTTAATAGATGTTGGGCATGTTTGTCAGAATCTTTATTTAGCAAGTGAGTCTATTGATGCTGGTACTTGTGCAATAGGAATATATGATCAAAAGATGGTAGATGACATTTTAGGTATTGATGGAGATGAAGAATTTGTTATATATCTTGCTGCCATTGGAAAAAAATAAATTTGATATTTTATATGTACATAATTCAGAAAACACCTAATACTAAATACTTTCCCTAAATTTAGTATTAGGTTTCTTCATTTATTTCTTGTTATATTTCACTTACATGAAAAGCACTTTCTATAAATTTTTCAGGATTACATACACGTTCCACTCTAGGTAATGATATTCCTAAGGTCTCTTTAAGAACATCTTCCACAGTTTCAACAGGAATTATTGTTATTTGTTCTTTAACTTCTTGTGGTACATCCTTTAAATCAATAACATTATCCTTTGGAATTAAAGCTTTTGTTATTCCAGCTCTTTGTGCTGCTATTAATTTTTCTTTAAGTCCACCTATTGGAAGCACTGCTCCTCTTAAAGTAATTTCTCCTGTCATTGCAAGTTTTGAATCTACTTTTATTCCTGTAACAAGAGATGCTAATGCTGTAAATAATGTTATTCCAGCTGATGGTCCATCCTTTGGCACAGATCCTGATGGAACATGTATATGAAGATCTCTCTCTTTAAAGTTCATTGCATTTATTGGTAATCTTGATTTTAATAAACTCAATGAAATTCTTGCTGATTCCTTCATAACATCTCCTAATTGTCCTGTTAAAATAACTTGTCCGCTTCCTAACATATCAGTAGCTTCAATAAATAATATTTCTCCCCCTACTGCTGTCCATGCAAGTCCTGTTACAACTCCTGGTGAATTTTCTTGTTGAGCTTTATCATGACTTGAAACCTTTCTTCCAAGTATATCTTCTAAATCATCTTTTGATACTTTAAATGGTAATTCAACTTTTTTAGATACAATCTTTTCTGATGCCACTCTTGCAATTGCAGCTAACTGCTTCTTAAGTCCTCTTACTCCTGCTTCTAATGTATAATCACTAATAATTCTTTGAAGAGCTTCATCCTCTATAACAACTTGAGTATCATTTAATCCATGCTCCTCAAGAACCGCTTGTATCAAATAATTTTTACCAATATGGAATTTTTCATTCATAGTATAACTAGATATTTGAATAACTTCCATTCTATCCAATAATGGTCTAGGAATTGTATCTAAAGAATTAGCTGTTGCTATAAAAAATACATCTGATAAATCATATGGTAAATCTAAATAATGATCAGTAAATGTATCATTTTGTTCTGGATCTAATACTTCTAATAAAGCACTAGCCGGATCTCCATTATAACTTGATGATAACTTGTCTATTTCGTCTAAAATCATAACCGGATTTGTTACTCCTGATTTCTTAATACTTTGAATGATTCTACCTGGCATTGCCCCTACATAAGTTCTTCTATGTCCTCTTATTTCAGCTTCATCTCTTACTCCTCCAAGGCTTAGTCTTATATATTCTCTATTTAATGCTTCTGCAATACTCTTACCTAAACTTGTTTTTCCTGTTCCTGGAGGCCCTACTAATAATAATATAGATCCTTTTTTATCTTTCTTAAGTTGCATCACTGCTAGATGTTGAATTATTCTATCCTTTACTTTTTCAAGGCCATAATGTTGATCATTTAATATACTCCTTGCTTTATCTAATTCAACTGTGTTCCCCTCATTCTTTCTCCAAGGCAATTGTATTAGTAACTCTAAATAGTTGCGTATTACATTATATTCAGAACTATTTGGGCTTTGACTTTCCAACTTTCCTAATTCATCTAATGCTGTTTCATAGACTTCATCTGGCATTTCGGCTTCTTTAATCTTATTGTAGTAATCTTTATCTTTCTTAGCACTTGTACTTTTGCCTTCATTTAATTCATTTTGAATTGCTTTTAATTGCTCTCTTAATACTGATTCTCTATAATTTTTATTTGCTTTCTCCGTAAATCTTTGGGTCATTTCTACTTGTAACTTTATATATTCTTTTTGCTTTAATAGATAATCCATAAACTTAAGTCCTCTATCTTTTAAAGATTGAGTATCTATTAGCTCATATTTTTCTTCATTTGAAAGTGGCATAAAAGGAGTTAATAATCCAATTATTTTATTTAAATTATCTTGTTCCTCCACATTTAACACAAAATCTTCTGACCCTTTAAAATTATGGCTGATTTCCTTAGTTACTTCCTTTATATATCCTACCATCTCTTCTTGACTTTTTTCTGTAATATCAACTATATCTGATGCAAATTGAAATTCTGTATAAAGAAGCTTATCCTCAAAATTAATTGATTTTATCTCAACTCTATCTAACACATTAATTCTAATTTGGTATCCACTTTCTTTCTTTTGAATTTCATCTATTTCAAATGAAACACCAATGCGATAAAAATCTTCTTCTTTTAAATTACTTTGATCAAAGTTTTGTTTTAAAAGCAATGCAATCTTAACCTTTTCTTCATCAGCTAAATGCTTCACTTCTCTTTCAGTGAAACTATTTAATTTTAAAGTGTGTGACATTCCTGGCAACAATATTGCCTCTGATACTGGAATTGCAACTCCTTGATTATATTTGTTATCTATAGTCATCATTATTAATCATCCTTTCTATTTAGGCATTTAAATAAATGAGCATTCATTTATACTGTGTTTAAATAATAGCGAAATATTTATGAAAAAGACATTCACAAAGTTTTTCGCTTATAACTTTAGTTGTATTCTAACTTCTATTTTATTAATAATGTATCTTGTATAATTTCAATTAATTCATTTAATAATTGAACCTTTTCATCATTATCAATGCATGAATTCATTACAATTGATTTTGTTGGATAAAAAATTATTGCTCTTAAATTATCATTTTTATAATTTTTAAATTGACCATTTTTTTTCATTTTCTCAAATAAATTATTTAAAATAGATATCCCATTTCTAGCCAGACACTGATTTGCTAATGCTGGACAACTTGAAAATTGATCTACAAAATGAAAAATCTCACTATTATCTTTAATATAAAAATAATATTCTCTTACAAGTATTTCAATAATTTCTTTACCTTCGCTACACTTATTAATTTTATCTAGTAAGTAGTAAAAAACATCTTCAGAATACTCACGATATATATCCTGTAACATTACTTCTTTGTTTTCATAATAAATATATACTGTAGCTGGTGAAACCCCTGCTTCTTTAGCTATCTTTGAAATAGATGTACCATGGAAACCTTCTTGAAGTATTAACTTAATAACAGCTTCTTTTATACTGTTTTTCTTTTCATCATCTTTCTTTCTCATCTAAACACCTCTATTGTTATATTCTATAATAAATGAACGTTCTTTTATAGTCAAGAGTTTTTATCAGTTAATATTTATATTTTAATCCAAAAATAATGAGGAGCTTATTTTAAAAAACTCCTCTTCTAATAAATTATTTTCTATTTACTTATTAAGTTCATTTATTTGATCAAGAAGTAAATAACTAAACCGTTCTACTACTTGATATACAACAATATCAGGATTTTCTTTCCTTAAAAATTCATTTTTAAAATCAGCTTTATTTATAAAAACTGTATTTTGAAACTCTCTAGGAATATATGGATACATAGCTAAGGAAAATGAATCTCTAATAATCATTATTTTACGTGTATCTTCTGCATTAGACTGAAACTTATTAATCCTACTTCCTACTTTGTCACTACTATATATTTGTTTTACATTTATGTTTGGATTATATCCAGATATAGTTTGTGTGTTATCTTCTTTTAAGTAATTTTTTAAACTAATCATAAATGCTAGATCATTTTTTTGAACCCCATTTAATGTAACCTGTATATCTTCAATATATTTTCTCTTACCTGTTAATTTCTCGTTTAACTGTTGTGATCCTATAAATGCTCCTATATCATTCCAATGTGTATCATATTTATGATATACTTGATATTTTTCTTTAACATTTAATAACTCTTCTTTTGGATAAATAACTTTAATATCAGTGTTATTTATAATATAATCCACCATCTCATCAATACTTTTATATTCATTGACTACTCTTATAGATGATGGCATAAATTCAGAGTAAATCTCTTCTTTATTTGGAGCAACAAATAATATAAATTCTTTATTTTCCTTATTCAATTTATTTTTTATTTCAACCAAATTATTCTTAATTGTTTCTAATTCTTTTGATGTATATCTATTAATTCCCTGATAACTTCCTATTGGATCCCCTTCATTCTTATATTTATAAAATAACCACTGATTTTTTCCTACTAACACCTTTTCAGATGATGTTGTATTAAACAACTTAAAATCTATGAAGTTATTTAATTTTACAAATTGATTTTTGAAAGCTGCATGATCATCTATATAAGCATCAAAGGCCTTAGGATATTTTCCCCAATTGTTTCTTAAAAAAATAGGTTTCCCTGCTAGTATTCTATTCTCATAATTTGTATTATCAACTTTATTCCCCACTAACCAAAAAATTAATGTTGGAGAAATTAAAAATATTATAAAAACTATACTTACTATTTTTTCTTTTATCTTCATTGTAAGTCACCTCAAAATTTAAAATATACAAATGACTTATATGTACTTGCTACCACCAACATTGTACATATAAAAAATAACCCAAATTGAAATACGGTTTCTATTGTATAGACTTTCTCCTCATTAAAAATCATTGTTTTTATCCATTTTATATTACTTTGAAGTAATCCACATAATAAAACTCCTATAAGTGTAATACATGCAACTTTTATATTCACAAATTGTCCAACCATATAAAGGCTCTTTGTAGGTATAAACATCAACTTAAACATATCTTTAATTTGTGATAACTGCTCAACTCTAAACATCATCCACCCTAACATTACAACCATCATTGTATAAATGTGATTTAAAAACTTAAACTTATTATTTTTTAGCCAATCTCCTAAAAATAATCTCTCAATTATCATAAAAAATCCATGAAACATTCCCCATATTATAAAATTGAAACTTGCTCCATGCCATAATCCCGTTATAAAGAAAACTATAAATAGGTTCAAATATGTTCTAAACTTACTCTTTCGATTTCCTCCTAATGGTATATACAAATATTCCTTAAACCAGGTAGAAAGTGATATATGCCACCTTCTCCAAAATTCTTGAACTGAAGATGATAAATATGGATAATTGAAATTTTCCTTAAAATCAAAACCAAACATTTTTCCTAATCCAATAGCCATATCTGAATAACCTGAAAAATCATAGTAAATCTGAAACGTATATAAAATTACAGCCATCCAAGCTAAAGATGTTCCAATTTGATCTAAAGGAATCTTTAAAATACTATCAACACAACTTGCTAAAGTATTTGCTATTATCATCTTTTTTGCAAGACCATAGATAAACCTTTTTATGCCATAGGCTGTTTTACTCCATTTCAATTTTCTATTACTAATTTGATTATCTATATCATGATACTTTATTATTGGTCCTGATAGTAATTCAGGAAAAAATGATATATAAAGTGCCAGTTTAATTGGATTCTTTTGTACTTTAGCAGTTTTACGATAAATATCTACTATATATGAAATTGCTTGAAACGTGTAAAAGGAAATACCTATTGGTAAAATTATATCTTTATAGTTTATTACTTCACTACCTAATATTGAATTAATAGTCTTTATAAAGAAGTTATAATATTTAAAGTATCCAAGTAATGCTAAATTAATTGCAATACATAGAGATAACCATACCCTACAAATACTTTTTTCATATGTTTTAGCTATAATAATAGCAAATAAATAATTTATAATAATAGAACATAACAATAAAAATATGTACTTAGACTCTCCCCAAAAATAAAAAATTAAACTTGTTAAAACAAGAAATATATTTTGAAATCTATTATCTAATACTCTATATATTACAAATACTAGTGGAAAAAAAATCCACATAAATGATAATGAGCTAAAAACCATTTTATACACCCACAATCTAATTATTTTATCTAAAGTAAATCAAACTTAAAATTTCCTCTTTTTGATTGTCCCTCAGTTTATATTCTAACTAATTAATATATATAATATGCGTACTCAAACATATATACATAAAAAAGAGACTAGACTCAAAAATGCTAATCTCTTTAAATAATTTCATATTTTATTTGTTAAGTATCTGTTGAAACACTATCCCAATTATCATTATATTTACTTTTTCCAATAAGCCAGTTTAATCCCCAATGACGTTCAAATATAACACCTGCATCTATACCAGCTGGTGGATTTTCTCCATTTATTCTAGACTCTACACAAGCCCAATGATAACGATAAATCAAATCTGCTTCATCTAATATTTCATCTGCACTTCTTAACTTAGTTGTTTTCATAAAATCATTAAAGCTTTCATGATTTGCTACTACATGAATTGCAAAATTACAATCACAAATTTGTGAAGGATATTCTAGTTTATCTACAATTCCTAGTGCCCAAATAAGTGTCCAATAAGCTTCATATTTCCATGCCATATTGATTATATCTTGTTCTTCTGGATTACCATAGATGATTTCTCTTTCATTATTAGTTAATTCTTCCTTTATATCATATTTATCTAAAAGCAATTTAAAAAACTCTCTTGATTTTTCAATATCTCTTTTTTCAGTAATATCACAGGCTACTTGAATTGATATTAAACATGCAATAGCACGTTTTGCTATTTCTTCTGCACTTCTCATCTCTATTTCATTTGCAGCCTCAATAGCTGGAAGTCCTTCCATATATGGAATTTTATTTGCTTTTAATATTTCTATAGATTTCTGTTTTCTTTCTAATGAATTCATAAACTTTCCTCCTAATCTCTACACAGGTTCTTCCTTAGTATCTGAATTTAATAATCCTCAGTTTTCCATACTGAATTATTTTATATTTTTTACTAATACTTGTCCATAAAAAAACATGATACTAGTATAAAATTTGCCATTATCTAATTTTCATTATAAAATAATCCTGCTCCTTCTATAATTTCCTGCTCTATAAACAAACTTGAAACAGCTTCATTATAATCAATTAACTTTTGTGCCTTCTTTATTTTTTTAGCATATTTCTTGTTATCTGAAAATATGTAAATCATATAGGCCCATAGTTCTTTCATTCTAAACATTGCATTTCTATTTTCATTAAATATTTCAATGTATTTATTAAAAATCTCATCATGAAATTCTTTTAATACATTTTTATCTAAATTAATATTATTTTCTATTAAATTAATTAATCCTGGATTAGCTAATATCCCTCTTCCTAACATTACTGCTTTTATCTCTGGGAAGGTTTTTATTAATTCATTATAATTATCTAAAGTAAAAATATCACCATTGTAACATACTGAATTAGTACTTGATAATAATGCATACTTAAATACTTCTAAATTGGGTTTATTCCCATAAAAATCTTTTTGTGTTCTTGGATGAATAATTAATTCTTCTATAGGATATTTATTATAGATTTTAATTAGTTCATAAAATTCCTCAGGATTATCTTTTCCTATTCTAGTTTTTATAGAAATTTTCATATCATCTATTTTAAAAACTTCATCTAAAAATTTGTCCAATTCTTCTCTTTTTGCTAAAAATCCTGATCCTCTATTTTTTGAAACAACTGTTCCTGAAGGACACCCCAAATTTAAATTGACTTCATTATAGCCTAATTTTTGTAATTTTCTAGCTGTAATAATAAAACCTTTTGAATTATTAGTAAGTATTTGAGGAACTAAGTTCATTCCTATATTATTTTCAGGTAAAATATCTCTTAATTCTTTAGTTTTAAGGCTTCTACTTTCATTTGGAACAATAAAAGGTGCAAAGTATTTATCTATATTATTAAAGAATTTGTTATATGAATTTCTATATATGTATCCAGTAATACCTTCCATAGGCGCTAAGTAATATTTCATTTATTGACTCCTTCTATTTATATAAATAATATTTTGTAGATTCCTAATTTATTATAAATAAAAATCCACGACATTTCTATCGTGGATTAAAATTGAGCTAATTAAAAGTAGCTACATTTTAATTTTAGCTTAAATATTTATTATAACTAAAATAAGTCTATATTCTTATGTATTATTAAGGTTTGATCACACTAATTTTTGTAACTAGTTGAAGCATATTATTTATACAAAAATCCACCATAATATAACTCTATATTATGGTGGTAACAATTATTATAAATCCTATATATTCATTATTAATTTTCTTATGATTTTGATTTCCTTGATTTAATAATCTTATAAATAGCAGCAAGTATTATAAACCATACAGGTGTCACAAATAGAGCTACACGAGTTTCATTATTAAGTGCCAATGTAACTATAACAAAAGCAAAAAATGCTAGAATTATATAGTTTATAATTGGATAAAGTGGCATTTTAAATTTACTCTTAGCCGCAAGTTCAGGCTTAGTTTTACGATATTTTACATGGCAAACAACTATAATCGCCCAAATAAAGATAAAACAAAACGTTGATATACTTGTAATAAGTACAAATACACCTTCTGGCATAATATAGTTCAAAATAACTGAAATCAAGATTACCATAGCTGAAAATATTGTTGCATTAGACGGTACTTGATTTGAAGTTAACTTTTTCATTGATTTAGGTGCATTATTTTCTTTTGCAAGAGAATATACCATACGGCTTGTACTAAAAATACCACTGTTACAAGCAGATGCAGCTGATGTTAGCACTACAAAATTTACAATACTTGCTGCTGCTGCTATTCCTACTGCAGCAAACACTTGTACAAATGGACTTTTTTCTGGATTAATTGAATTCCATGGATATATACTCATAATAACAATAAGTGCACCAACATAAAAAATAATAATTCTAATTGGAATATTATTAATAGCCTTTGGAATTACATACTCTGGATTTTCAGTTTCACCAGCTGTTAATCCAACTAATTCAATTCCAGTAAAAGCAAATACAACCATTTGAAAAGAAAGTATAAACCCACTTGCTCCATTTGGAAACCATCCTCCATGATTCCAAAGATTTGCAAATGTAGACACACCAGCATCTGTAGAAAATCCTTTAATAATCATAAATGTTCCAATTATAATTAAGGCTAAAATTGCAACAACTTTAATTAATGCAAACCAAAATTCCATTTCACCAAATAACTTTACTGCAGTAAGATTCATAATTAATAAAATTACAAGAACTAAAAGACTTGGAACCCATTGAGCTATGCTTGGAAACCAGTATTGTATATAAAGTCCAGCAGCAGTTACATCTGCCATAGCAAGGGAAATCCAGCAAAACCAATAGGTCCATCCAGTTATAAATGCTGCTCTTTCTCCTAGATAATCATATACAAAATCTACAAAAGAATGATAATTTAAATTTGAAAGCAATAATTCCCCAAGTGCACGCATAACAAAAAAACATATTATCCCTGTTATCATATATGCAAATAAAATAGACGGACCAGCCAAATGAATAGATCTGCCTGAACCAAGAAATAATCCTGTCCCAATTGCCCCTCCAATTGCAAGCAATTGAACATGCCGATTTTTTAATCCCCTTGATAAATTTTGATTTTCTGTTGTTAATTGATCCATTTTATCCCTCCATCTTAGTTAAAAGGCATGTACTAAAAACTGCCTTTTCCTATGTAAGTATTTTATGATTGGAGATACAAATAGGAATAGATAAGATCCAATTGAAGTAATTTATACTATATTACTTTTATAAGATATGTTACCTGTCCCCTGTCCTTTTACCTGAGAGTTTCACCATATGATTTTTGTCATATGACTTTCTCCTTCGGTGCTCATTTCGAGTCTCTCCAAGGGTTCATCCAATAACGGTCATCTCTAATTAAATAGGTACCTGAAAGATTTACTTCTTCGGTGAATGGTATAACCATAACTCTCCCGCTATCTTCATCTGAACTTTTAATTTTTACCACTTCATATTAATACAAATTTAATAAATATTCAACAGTTTCTTTATATCTATTGAAAAATAGAAGATATTTAGTCGCATCAAACTTTCTTAATAATGTATTTTAATCAATAACCTTTTATTATTGTTTATTTATACCAAACATAGTAATATTGTCTATGTAATACATTAATGCACAAAAACCACAAGCGAAAAGGAGGGAATTTTAAAAAACTATATATCAAAAAGAAAGGTAGGATAATATTATGAAAAAAATTTTTCTAAGCAAGATATCATTTATGGTATCACTGCTATTTACGTTAACCTTAATATTACCATCAGGAAACTCTATAAACGTATTAGCAGCAACATCTTCTAGCACATCAAGAAATCAACTAGTTACTAATAATACTTTATTGCCACCAAGCAATCTAGCAGCCAGTCTTCCATCTCCAAATTCAGTAAAGCTAACTTGGAGTTCAGTATATGGTGCTACTGGATATAATATTTACCAAATTACAGAAGGACAGTTAAATTTAATTAGTAAAACAACTTCTACTAACTACTCTATTAACAGTCTTTCAGAAGGTTCATATAGTTATGTTGTATCAACATTAAGTAGTGATGGTGAATCAGGTCCATGTGCACCAGTTTCTGTTAATATTGTATATCCTAATATGACAGCACCTACAACATTAACTAATACAATAAGAAATGGAAATGATATTGTTTTAAACTGGACAAGCACTTCCTATGCTCAAAGTTATAATATATATTCAATTGGAGAAAATGATGAAAAAACATTATTAATGTCAACACCATCACAAACTTATACTATTACAAATGCACCTGAAGGTACTTACAAATATGCAGTTTCTGCTGTAAATAGTGTATATGGAGAATCTTCAATTTCAACTCCTCTACAAGTTGATGTGGCTTTTCCTAAAATTAATGCTCCTGCTAACCTTATATACAGAATTAACAATGGGAGTAATGTGCTACTTAACTGGTCTTCAGTTTCATATGCTAATAGTTATGAAGTTTATGAACTAATTGATGGTCAAGAAATACTTAAATCTACAGTTACTACAACTACAGCTACTCTATCTAATGAAAAAGTTGGTAATCATGAATATGTAGTTTATGCTGTAAATACTCATTTTGGTAAATCTGCAGGAAGTAAGCTTTCAGCAGTAGTATCTGCTCAAACTATGCAAGCACCAACAAATTTTACTTATACAATTAGTAATAGTACTAACATTGCTTTAAGATGGTCATCTGTTACTTATGCAACTGGTTACAATATCTATCAAGTTTCAAATGGAAATAAAGTTTTAGTTAGCCAGGTGCCTGGAACATCTGTCTCATATACTAACCTTCCAGCTGGAGATTATGTATATGAAATTCATTCTTATAGTGATATTTTTGGAGAATCACCAGAAGGAAGTCAAGTTACAACTTCTTTAGGTGTAAAAATGCAAGCCCCAAGCAACTTAGCTCATAAAATAAATAATGGAAATGACATTATATTGACTTGGGATAGCATACCAAATGCAACGCAATACAAAGTTTATATTATTAAAAATGGAACAAAAACTTTGCAAAGTACAATTACAAGTACAACTATAACTTATTCAAATATGGTAGCTGGAGATTATAGTTATGAAGTCGATTCTTATTCACCCAGCTATGGTGAATCTCCAGAAGGAAGTCAGATTTCTTTTACATTGGCATATCCTAAAATGCAAGCACCAGAAAATTTAAAGCAAACACTTGTAAATGCAACAAGTTTTACTTTAAACTGGGATCCAGTAGATTATGCAACAAGTTATAAAGTTTATCAAATTGTTAATGGAACAAAAATTTTGAAAAATACACTATCAGGAACAAGTACTGCCTTCACCAACATTGCTCCTGGAGACTATAGCTATGAAGTCCATTCTTATTCAAATAAATTTGGAGAATCAACAGAAGGCAGTAGCATAACATTTACACTAGCTGGTGAAGAAGTCAAAGCTCCAACAAATTTAACATACAGCATAGATAACATAAATAATGTTACATTGAAATGGACAGCTGCAACATATGCTACATGTTATAACGTTTATCAGGTTGTTAATGGGGAAAAAAATCTAGTAAAAATGGTAACAGGTACATCAGTAACTTTTACAAATATGCTAGAGGGAGATTATAACTATATTGTTACTTCTGTATCAGGACTTTTAGGTGAATCTCCAAGTGGATCAGAAGTTAATTTTTCTATAGATTACCCAACCATAGCACCTCCGAGCAATTTAACTTATACAACCAGAAATGGAAATTCAGTGGCATTATCTTGGACTGCAGCAAATTATGCTACAAGTTACAACGTTTATGAATTAGTTGATGGTCAAGAAGTACTAAAAGCTACAGTATCATCAGTATATACAACATTAACTAATGTAACCCCTGGGAATCATATTTATGTTGTTCATTCAGTAAGCAACCGCTTTGGAGAATCAAAAACTGGAAGTCAAATATCAACTAACTTAGCTGAAACAATTATGTCACCACCAGATAATCTCACATACAATATCACTAATAGAAATGACATAACATTGAAATGGTCACCATCAACTTATGCTACAAGTTACAACATCTATCAAATTGTTGATGGTCAAAGAACTCTAATAAAAACAGTAACAGGTACTTATGTGATTTTTACAAATATGCCTGCTGGAAATTATGATTATATGGTTACTGCAGTAAGCACAGCATTTGGTGAATCTCCAAGTGCTAGCGAAATCTCATTTGATTTGCAACAAACCATTATGGAATCACCAGCAAATCCCGCATACAGCATAACAAATGGAAATGATATAACTTTAAAATGGTCACCATCAACTTATGCTACAAGTTACAATATCTATCAAATTGTTGATGGCCAAAAAAATCTAATAAAAACAGTAAATGGTACTTCTATAACTTTTGCAAATATGGCAGCTGCAGATTATGATTATATAATTACCTCAGTAAGTACTCGTTTTGGAGAAGCTCCAAGTGGTAGTGAAATATCATTTAATCTACCTAAAGTAATTATGGAATCACCAACAAATCTTGCATATAGCATAACAAACGGGAATGATATAACTTTAAAATGGTCACCTTCAACTTATGCTACAAGTTACAATATCTATCAAGTTGTTGATGGTCAAAAAAATCTAGTTAAAACAGTAACAAGTACCTCTGTGACTTTTGCAAATATGCCAGCTACAGATTATCATTACATTGTTACATCAGTAAGTACTCGCTTTGGGGAAGCTCCAAATGGTAGTGAAATATCATTTAATTTACCTCAAGTAATTATGCAAGCTCCAGAAAACCTTGCATATAACATAACAAATGGGAATGATATAACATTGAAATGGTCACCTTCAACTTATGCTGCAAGTTACAATATCTATCAAGTTGTTAATGGTCAAAAAAATCTAGTTAAAACAGTAACAAGTACCTCTGTGACTTTTACAAATATGCCAGCTACAGATTACAATTATATTATTACATCAGTAGGCCCTCGTTTTGGAGAAGCTCCTGTTGGCAGTGAAATATCATTTAATTTACCTCAAGTAATTATGCAAGCTCCACAAAATCTTGCATATAACATAACAAACGGAAATGATATAACATTGAGATGGTCACCTTCAACTTATGCTACAAGTTACAATATCTATCAAGTTGTTGATGGTCAAAAAAATCTAGTTAAAACACTAACAAGTACCTCTGTGACTTTCACAAATATGCCAGCTACAGATTACAATTATGTTGTTACATCAGTAGGTCCTCGTTTTGGAGAAGCTCCTGTTGGCAATGAAATATCATTTAATTTACCCCAAGTAACTATGCAATCTCCACAAAATCTTGCATATAACATAACAAACGGAAATGATATAACATTAAGATGGTCACCTTCAACTTATGCTACAAGTTACAATATCTATCAAGTTGTTGATGGTCAAAAAAATCTAGTTAAAACACTAACAAATACCTCTGTGACTTTTACAAATATGCCAGCCACAGATTATGATTATATCGTTACATCAGTGAGCACACGTTTTGGAGAATCAAATGAAGGAAGCCATGCAACATTTACACTAAATTGGCCAGTTGTACAAGCTCCTATATTAAAAGACACAATCACTAATATCAACAATATAAATTTATCTTGGCAGCCAGTTACTTGGGCAAATAAATATCGTGTATATGAAGTAGTTGGTGATACAAGAAATTTACTTTATGAAGGTACAGGTTTAAGTTATCAAATGTACAATATATCTCAAGACACTCATAATTATGAAGTTACTGCATATAACACACGCTTTGGAGAATCAACTCCATCAAATAGAATAACTGAAACAATTGTTTTTCCACCAATGAATGCTCCAATTGCTAATATAAGACTTCTTGATAAAACTAGTGCATTGATATATTGGAACTTTGTAAATTATGCAAATGGTTATAATGTATATGAAATAGTTAATGGCACTCCTGTGTTATTAACAAAAAACTTGAATAATCTTTCTTACAAATTAACAAATTTATCCTATAAGGATCATGAATATTATGTTACTTCAGTAAGTAATTCATTTGGTGAATCAGAAAAATCTAATACTGTTATAGCAAAACTAATTGTAGATACTAAAGCTCCAACAACAGTATGTGATGCTCCTGAAAACTGGATAAATAAAACGCCACTAGTTGTTAATTTATCTTCAACTGATGATATAACTGGTGTTGAAAAGACATACTATTCTATAAATGATAGTGATTTTGTAGAAGGTACTTCTATTGTGATAAATAAAGAAGGTGTTAATAAAATTTCATTTTACTCTGTTGATAAAGTAGGAAATCGTGAATTAACAAAAACTACTTATGTAAAAGTAGATAAAACAGCTCCAGTAACTACTTCTAATGTATCTGAAGGATGGACTAAAGATGATGTAACTGTTAATTTAACTGCTACTGATAATGGAAGTGGTGTTGCTAAGACTTTCTACTCTATTGATGGTTCTGAATACACTGAAGGTACTTCTTTCTCT
>NZ_JANDMF010000015.1:0-58280 GCF_031626875.1 Clostridium sp. SHJSY1 | reverse complement strand
CTGATAATGGAAGTGGTGTTGCTAAGACTTTCTACTCTATTGATGGTTCTGAATACACTGAAGGTACTTCTTTCTCTGTTACTAGTGAAGGAATTCATAAAATATCCTTCTACTCTGTTGATTTAGCTGGTAACTCTGAAGAACCTAAAACTGTTGAAGTTAAGCAAGATAAGACTGCTCCAGTAACTACTTCTAATGTATATGATGGTTGGTCTAAAGATGATGCAACAGTTAATTTAACTGCTACTGATAATGGAAGTGGTGTTGCTAAGACTTTCTACTCTATTGATGGTTCTGAATACACTGAAGGTACTTCTTTCTCTATCACTGGTGAAGGAACTCATAAAGTATCCTTCTACTCTGTTGATTTAGCTGGTAACTCTGAAGAACCTAAAACTGTTGAAGTTAAGCAAGATAAAACTGCTCCAGTAACTACTTCTAATGTAGCTGATGGTTGGTTTAAAGATAATGCAACAGTTAATTTAACTGCTACTGATAATGGAAGTGGTGTTGCTAAGACTTTTTACTCTATTGATGGTTCTGAATACACAGAAGGTACTTCTTTCTCTATCACTGGTGAAGGGACTCATAAAGTATCCTTCTACTCTATTGATTTAGCTGGAAATGCTGAAAATGCAAAAACAATAGAGCTTAGTGAAGATAAATTAGCTCCTACAACAACTTCAAATACATCTGAAGAATGGACTAAAAATGATGTATCAGTTAATCTAACAGCTACTGATTCTGAAAGTGGTGTTGCAAAAACATTCTATTCCATTGATGGTGCTAACTATACTGAAGGTACTTCTTTCACAGTTACAGAAGCAGGTACTCATAAGATAACATTCTATTCTGTTGATAATGCTGGAAATACTGAAACTGAAAAAACTTCATATGTGAAAATTGATAAAATTGCTCCTGTTACTACTTCAAATGTATCAAAAAGTTATACTGATAAATTCAAAGGATGTCCTATGATGTTTTCAGGATTTAATTGTATGTTTGAAGGATATATCAATATAGCATGGTTCAATTTCACATTTAATGGTTATATAGGTATAAATCCACACTGCAATAAAGATTCTATGTTAGTAAACTTAACAGCTACTGATTCTGAAAGTGGTGTTGCTAAAACTTTCTACTCTATTGATGGAGCTGATTATATTGAAGGTACTTCTTTCAATATTACTGGAGAGGGTGCCCATAAGATAACATTCTATTCTGTTGATAATGCTGGAAATATTGAAGAAACAAAAACAACTTATGTGACAACAGATAAAACGGCTCCTGTTACTACTTCAAATATAGATTGTGAATGGCATAAAGATAATGTAGATGTTGATTTAGCAGCTGTTGATAATGGAAGTGGTGTTGCTAAAACATTCTATTCTATTGATGACTCTGATTATCTTGAAGGTACTTCTTTCACTGTTACAGAAGAAGGTATTCATAAGATAACATTTTATTCAGTTGATGTTTCTGGAAATACTGAAAAAATAAAAACAGCTTATGTAAAAATAGATAAAACTGCTCCAACTATAGAAATGAATCTAGCTAATGAATATAACCTTGGTAGTGTACTACCAACTTATAAATCATCTGATAATCTTTCTGGTATTGCCAATGAAAAGATGGTTGTCTTTAAACCAGATGAAACTACTGGAAAAGTTATCACAAATGATACAGATTTTATTCTTGATAAACTTGGTACTTATAAAGTAAATGTTACTGTTACTGACTATGCTGGTCTTAGCACTACAATAGAAAAAACTTTTTCTGTAAAAAAGGGTCCAGAATTATCAGATAAGGATATACAAGTATTATCAAGAGATGATTGGCAAATGTGTGAATTTAATAATACACTTTATCCAAGAATAAAAATAAGGAATGTATCAAATAAAGATATAAATCTTTCAGATATGCAAATAAAATATTTCTTTACAAATGAAGGAAATGGAGAAAGTATATTTGACTGTGATTGGGCTGGTTTAAATTGGTGTCCAGTAACAGAAAGTGTAAAAGGCAATTTTGCTAGAGATAACGCTGGAAATACTGCTTTAACTATTTCATTCCAAAGTAACAGGAAATTAAAGCCTGGACAAGAATTAGAAATTCAAGGAAGAATTCATGATCCAAACTGGAAAATATACAATAGATTTAATGATTATTCATTAAATACTTGGTACTATTCTAAAAATGATAGAATATCTGTTTACTATGATAATACTAAAGTTTATGGTACTGAACCTAACTTAGAAACTAAAGATGATAACGAAATAACTAGCAACGACTTTACACTTTTATCTGAAGATGCAAATCAACAAGCACAATATAATAACACTCTTTATCCTAGAATAAAGATAAAAAATATATCTAACAAAAAAATTAGATTTTCAGATATGAAGTTAATGTATTTCTTCACAAGTGATGAGAACACTAAAAATATATTTGCTTGTGATTACCTTGCAGTTAATAATAGATACATGCCAAATAACATCAAAGGTGATTTTTCCTTAGACAGCTCTGGCAATACAGCTATGACACTTTCATTTAATGATGATGGAAAAATCTTTATGCCAGGAGATGAAATTGAAATCCAAGGCAGAATTTATAATTCAAATTGGAGATTATATAATAGGTTTAATGATTATTCATTAAATACAAAAGATTATTCACCTAATAATAGAATATGTTTCTATGTTAAAGGAATAAATGTTAATGGTATAACACCTTAACACAAAAAGTAGGACAAACTATCATCAAAATAGTTTGTCCTATTTTTTTTGTAATTCCACATCTACATTCTAATGAAAAAGAGATTTTTTTATATCAAAAATATCAATATCTACATCTGGTTTAAATTTTGCGGAAGATGCATAATTTAAAATACTAAACAAGAATTGCTTTCCCTCTGGCTTATCTACTATTTTTTCAAAGTTACAAGTACACACTAATAACTTGCCATTTAAAACATTACATTCAAACAACATTCCAAGCTTATGATTTCTCTCAAAATTATCAATAGTTTGAACCATAGGATTAAGCTTTTCGGATATTCTATCAAGTATAACCGAACGTGAATTTGAAACAATACTCCACCATTGATAAGTAGAATACTCCTCACAAAGAAAGTCCATAAAAATAGGATGAGTATTATCTATAAGTAACCCCATTGTTCCAATTGGCACTTCACGGTTCATGCTCTCAGAAATTGACCTAAACATTGGATAACACCAAAAATCTGAAGCATAAAAACCTTCAATAGAATTTATTAAATTATCTAGCTTTGGAAATAGCAATACATTTTCACCATTATCAAGTAATGAAATTGCCTTTTCAGATAATTCATTAAATATATTTAAACCTGATTTATCAATAAAAATCGTCTCAGGATAAACCCACAAATCATAACTTTTCTTGATATCAGTTCCTTCAAGTTCAAGTAATAGAGTAAACTTCTTCATAACCTCTACTTTTGGCATTTTAAAACTTATATCACAAATATCAATATAATTTTCATCACTAATATTTGAAACAAAAGCTTCTCCTTCTTCATATATATCCATACTATCTTTTAACTTCCACAACAGTTTAATATTTTTCAATTTAATATTACTATAATAACTTAACTCAATATGAGCACTAAAATTTTCTTTTTCTAAATAATTAAACTTGCAAAATCTTGCTAAAAGAACAGCATCTGAACAAAAACTACGCCATTCTTCTGGTGAAATTAAACCTTTAGAATCCATAAAAGCATCAAGAATTCCTACTAAAGCTGTTCCTTGTCCAGTGAAATCTTGAATATCTAAAATCTGAAATCCGCTTAACTTCCTTGAACGAAACGCTGCCTCTAATTCTTCTTTATAGCAACTAACAGCAAGCTTTCCTGAAGCCTTAAAATATTTTTCTGCTAAATGCCCTAATCCTTTTTCTTCAAGACGCTTTTTAAAAGTTTCAAAGTTTTTTGCCTTTAATGATCCCTTATATTTTTTTATTTCCTCAAAATTAGGGAAAGTTGCATATTGTCCAATTTCATGAGAAACTACAGGAATACTTGGAATAAGCTGATTGTTACTAGCAGTTGTTTTTACACTCTTTACTCCAGTACCAAATTGAATCTCCATAATATCTCCACCAGTATGTTTATTGTTTTCAACAGCAGTTGGAAAAATACTTTCATCATAATCTTTCAAAGTACTTGGCTCATCTGTTTGAACATGCCCAAGTGGAGCATCGCACATAGCATAAGATCCTCTAATAAGACGTTCCCTTGAAAATCTTACACCACAAAAGAAATCTTCATTTTCCAAAATTACAGGAGTAAACTGAAAGTTATTTGAACCTTGAGTATAAAGATGGCGATTGTCAAAACTCTTATAATTTTTTAAAATAGTATTTAATCTATCCTTACTTCCCCAAAGTTCATTTCCTAGAGACATCATAACAAATGAAGGATGGTTCCCAAAACTTTTTAGAATAGAATACCCCTCTTGAATTAAGAAATCTTGTTCAGCTTGATTATGATTTTCATCTCCTTCATCAGTAATTGTTCCCCAAAATGGGAGCTCTGGCTCCATATAAACTCCAAGTATATCAGCAGCTAAAAAAGCCGCTTGAGGTGGACAGCAAGTATGGAAACGATAATGATTTATCCCATAGGATTTTGAAATTTTTAATATGTCTATCCATTCATCAACATTTGTTGGGGCAAATCCAGTAATAGGAAAAATTAATCCATCATGCTTTCCTCGTAGAAAAGTTTTTCTGCCATTTACCTCAAATTTATCTCCAGCAGCTTTAAACTCACATATACCAAATATTAATTCTTTTGCATCAATAGATAAACCATCAATTATAATTTCAAGATTCAACTTATACAAGTTTGGTTCATATTCACTCCAAAGTAATGCTTCATCACCTAAAAAATATTTTACAGAAATATCATTAGAATCAAAATCAATTAGTTTTTTTTCTGCTCTATGTTTATTTTTACTATTAAAGCTTACTGCTGAAACTGATAAAATCCCATTATCATTTCCAATAACTTTTGCTTTTATTGTTACTGACTTATCTCTTATATCAGTATAAACTTGAACATCATCTATATATGTTTTATTAAAGATTTGTAGTTCTATTTTTCCTGTAATACCATTCCAATTTGTTTGTGTATCTGGAGATGTTAAATGTCCCCCTTTGGTAGGATAATCTGTGTTATCAACAAGTATAATAATTTTATTCTTACCCTTTAATAAATAATTTGTAATATTATAAATATGTGGAGTACATAAGCTGTTTTGTGTTCCTACTTTAATATTATTTATCCATATAGTTGTAATACGAGTTCTTTCTAAATATAGAAAACAGTTCTTATTATCAATATCATAATTAACTTCAATTTCTCTTGAAAACCAAGCATGTCCCTCAAATTTATATTCATCTGTCAAATATCCAATCTCAACACTTTGATTTTTCTTACCTTTTCTAGCATTAGATGTTGTCCCTGGAAGTGTAATTGTATCATTTAATAATTTCTTTAGTCCTTGCTTTTTTTCATCTAATTGAAATTTCCATATCCCACTTAAATCAATTTTTGTATACATAAGCTCACCTCTCATATAATAGTTTAAGACTTCTTTTATTCCATATATTCCCTCTTAGTTAATTTACTACTATTCTATTTTAATCCTTTACATATGTCAATTTAAGGATTTACCTTCAATACTATATTTACCAAAAAAGAAACCCACAAAAATCTAAATTCTAAATTTTTGTGAGCTATGAATTATATCTATTTATTTATAATCTTCTTTTCCTGGAACATATTGTACAGATATTTTTGAAACCTTTCCTGTTTGTTTATTAACTATTATCTGAACTTCTTCTAGAGTTTGTTTAGTATAAGTATAATATTCTAATGAAGCGCTATCTCCCTTTTTAATATTTGCTCCTGAATAAGCAGCTTGTACCTCTTCTCTAGTTGATCCAACTTTTATTCCCTTAGGCAATTCAATAGGAAAATTTGATGTATAATCATCACCAATAACTTGTGTTATAAAACAATTTTTTGCATTAGTAGATTTACCTGAATTATTAAAAACAGCAGTTCTAATGGTTTGATTACCCTTCCTTAAAACAATTCCATTTTGAAATTCTCTTGCAGAGATATCTCCTTTTGGTACATCTTGAAAAGACCATCCATTTTTCTCAAATTCAGAAAATGGAGCTGGCATATGATATAACACTCCATCATACTTTACATTAAAGCTTCCTATATCATCAGTAAGTTCAGTTGGAGCTTTATAACTTTTCACACTTTCAGGAACTTCTCCACTACTACTATCTGAACTCTTAGAATCTGAAGCTGATTTATCATTTAAATTTTGCAATTCTATCCTAGAAACTTTCCCTGATTTTTTATCTATGTTAATTTCTACTTTTTGATATGAATCTACTTCATAATACATATAAGTACTTGTATCTTGTTCACTAGTTCTTGTTGGATTTCCATAAGCTTTTATTACATCATCTTTTGTTGAACTAAAACTAATTCCTTTTGGTAATACAAGTGTTGCTCCATCTTTAAGCATAAAACTATCTAAATTAATGCCACCAACTTTACACTTATTTAATGGCAATTCATCTTTTCCTGTATTAACTACGCTAGCATATATTTGCTTGTCTCCATTTTTCATAACATTTGTAAGAGTATATTGGTTTGGAGCAAGTTTTTTATCCCCTATATTATCCTTGAAACTCCAACCATTCTTTTCAAACTCAGAGTAATCTGCTGGAAGTTTATATGATTGTCCATTTAAAACTATTTCAAAACTATAAAGATCATCTGATTTTGGAACTGAACTCTCTTCTTTTTTAGTTTCACTAGTATCTTCTACATTTTGTTCATTATTTGTATCTTCTGGTTTAATTGCCTTTCCACATCCTATAAAGAATGTAGTTGTAAGTAATAAACACATAATACTTAGTACTTTCTTCATTATTATCCCCCTTGTAATTCTATTTTCCAAGCCATCAAGAATTTTACCTCAAAGGTCACATTTTGTCAATTACAATTGAGCACAACAATTTTTTCTTTGTTTTTTCGTATATTTAGAGTATATCTATAATACTTTTAAACTTTAGCTAATAATTCAAATACTATTTTTCATATTAGCTATGTATAAATACTGTTTTTAGCTTTTTCATATAAATATTCTGTTGCAAACTGAATTCTTGTAGCATTAAATCCTTCTTCAAGAGGATACAAAAAGTAAGTGTTATCTAATGTTGAGAGAGTTATACATTGACCTTTTCCTCTATAATTGTATTCTGTATGAACAGAATACATAGTAATTGGTGAAAATTTTAATGTATTAATTTCATTTTCACCATAATCTTTAAATTCAAGTGAAAAACCATTTATATCATGTTGAAAGTAATTACCTTCTTCTATTTCTTTTATTACCTGTTTTCGTTGCCATTCATACCAATTAGGAATATGTGAGAAATCAATTGTATTATCTACTACTTTTGATAAATGTCCATCTCTCCTTTCCATTTCCCCATACTGTGTCATATGCCATCTACTCCCACATCTTTTGCAGAATATATCAGCATTTTCTGTTTCCATTTGAAATTTACTACTACATACTGGACATTGATATAATGCACATTCTATTCCTTCTGCTCTTTTTTCATAAGTAATTTTCTGTTTCGTTTCATACTGCCATTTATATTCATCATAAGTTAAATACTCCTGTATCTTTCTATTAACGCCATCTATTGATGTTTCAGCCAATTCTTCTTTTGTAAATATTTGTGTAATTGTAGCTTCAAGTTTTGCTTCTTTTCGGATTGTAGTATTCCATATAGGCGATTGCAAATAATTCCCTTTCATATTTAATACTACAACAGGAACCTTTAACATTTTTGCAAGTTTTCCTACAGCTTCAGGAATCTTAGAACTGGTTCCTACGTTTGCATATCTCGCTTCAGGATAATAAACCATAATTCCTTTTCTATCTATAACTTTTTTCATATTTTTAATAAGTGCTATATCATTTACAAATTTTCTTGTTCCAAGACATCCTATTTGGCGATATTTCCACTCTCCATAACATTCAAAACCTTCAAGTTCTGATATATAATTAGCTCTATGGGGAAATATAGTTAGTGGTGTTATACAGAAATCCATAAAAGAATGATGATTACAAAGTACTAAATAGGGTGGTTTTAATTTTTTCATTCCAACTTTATTTATTTTTAGTTTTGCTTTTTTTGTAGTAAACCAACAATATGGCCAAAAAAGCATCATTGCCAATAGATTTTGCTTTGGTGGAATCTTATTTCTATCAAATGGTGTTGTTACTATTTTCTTTTTTCTTCTCATATCAATAACCTCATTACTATATTGTAATTTCATTTCTGTCTTGCAAAAGATATCTATTTATACATGGAATTCTGCTTAACCCATAATATAACGCTCCTGATGTAAAAAATGAAAATCCTGTAGGGGTAAAATGAAATAGAAACATATTATGTACTTCTGCTGTTACAGGATTATAAATTATTAGTGACATTCCAATACCAACTACAACACACAGAAAACCAACCCAATTTATACCTTTGGTATACTTATATGCACAATATCCTTTTAAATTAAAAGCAGAACGAAGTGAAATTTTCTGTTTGCGTACAAAAAAGAAATCAACAAACAGAAGTGCAGCTAAAGGGGCATAAACAGAAGCACTTATAGTTAAGAAAGGCCCAAAAAATTGTATTATTCTTCCCCATATACAAAGTATGATTACATATACAGCTAGAATTACAATTATTACATTATATTTAGCTTTTCTAAATGACGACTTAAGCATTACTCCATATATATATGAACCAACTGCCTGTGTACCTATATTGGCAAATGCAACTAATAACAATGAAGCAAATGCAAGTGCTGGAACTGATAATGTTGCAATCATTGTGGTAGGATCATTTGTAGTCTTTCCTACTGCATATTGCATAGCAATAGACATTACTGCTCCTACAACAACGAAAAATGAACCAGATACGCCTTGTCCAAGTACACCTGCCCAATATCCAGCTCTTTCATTCTTTGTAAGCCTAGGAACTCCTGCCATTCCACCTACAAGAGTAATTACAAATGCAAAATTTGCTTCAATAGAAATAATGTATGGAATAATATTGTTTGAATATCCTGTGTTTTGAGGTTTATAATCCCATATTATATGAGCTGGCACTGATGTAAACCCTATAACAACAACCATTACGCCTGCAGCAAGAAGAAGTGGTACAAGTATACGAGTTGCCCAAGTGATTGTTCCTATACCTTTATATGCAATTAAAGTACCTATAATTACACATGATATTGCCAAAATTACGTGAATAAATGGAGGCAAGGAAATTCCAAAAATTTCAGCCAAATTAGTCATAGATGATGCAAACAAATCAGCACAAACAGCATACCAAGGATAATTAATAACTATAATTATTAATGCCATTATTTTTACCCCACTTATTCCAAAAACCGAACGTAACCATATCCATATATCAATTCCATATCTGACAGATAGAATAACAGGAAGTTGATATATTACAAGCATAAGTATTGCACCAATAAATGCTCCTATAAGTAATTGTTTAAACCCAACAAGTGTTGTAAGATATGTTCCTTGAGTATAACTCCATGTAGCAATGCAATATCCTGATAATATTAAAAATGCATCTAGAAAGCCGTATATTTTTTCATTTTGCAATACAGGAATAATTCCAAATACAGCTTCTCTTTCCATCTGTTTATCTACATTATTATCCATTTTAAAATTCCTCCTATGTTATAAATAAGCTCCAATAATAAGTATGATTATACATATAAATACCACCACTACTGTAGTTATATAATCTAATCTACTAAATCTTTTAGCAAATAAATGATTCTCACTTTCCATTAAATTAATACGATTCTCAATTTCTTTATCTACCTTATTTTCATAATCCATTTCCATATTATTATTCATTATACATATTCCTTTCTATAAATCAGATTTAATTATATTGTATATAAATATATATTGTCCATAACTTAAGGATTTGGTAAATAAATAAAGATTTTATTATAGAAAGCTTCTCTAAAAAAGGCTTAATTTCCTTAAATCTGTATTCTAGTAAAATAAAAAAGAACTATTTTTATCATATCTAAATAATCATTTTCTTATAAATACGATAAAATAGTTCTAAAATATTTTAAATTATATAATTTGTTATTTGAAAAATAATGTTTTGTAAAATTTATTTTTCACTAAGTTTACTACTGGTACTCCAACTATAGTTACAATAACAAACTCTCCAATAGCAACTTCTGCAATTGATAGTAAAAGTGGAAGTTGATAGAGATAATTAAGCATCCATCCAACTATTAATCCATTAAAAATAGTAGGCCAAAGTGATGCTATTATCAGAGAAAGATTTTTATTATTTACAAATTTTCCTGTGAGATATATAGCATAAACACTAATAAATGTTGCTACTGTACCAAATATAATATCCATTATTCCATTTGGTCCTAACATATT
Source organism: Clostridium sp. SHJSY1 (assembly GCF_031626875.1). NCBI lineage: Bacteria > Bacillati > Bacillota > Clostridia > Eubacteriales > Clostridiaceae > Clostridium > Clostridium sp. SHJSY1. The sequence goes on along the minus strand of NZ_JANDMF010000015.1, from coordinate 47,691 downwards.
AGAAATAAAACATCCTAAAGTAAGTCCAACAATATAAAAAGGATCAAAAAATGCTAATAAAACCATTATTTCTGACACTCTAAACTGTATAGGTCCATAGCTAATTGGAGCTAAAACAAGTGTTATAACTGCATAAAGTGCTGCAATAATAGCTGTTTTAACAAGCCTTTGTACCATCTTATCATTATTCATATAACTGCCTCCATTTCGTTAATTATATTGAAAATCAATATTTTATATAATTTATTTAAAATCCACATAAAAAAATCGCAGGAAAAATCCTACGATAAATAAACTCAACAAAAATAAAAGATTTTATTAAATAAAATCTTTATACTTCTTAAATTATTTAACCGTAGTTTTGTTTTAAGTCAGGAGGCTTTCGAACTGACTAAATGTAAATTTTTATCCTAAATGATTATATCATATTTTTTTAGATATTAATACTAAATCAAATATATCAATTATGCCATCTTTATTGAAATCAAGGCTTGAGTTCCAATTATATCCTGTATTTCTAGTATTGTAACCATTAGCAACTAATGCTACATCTAGTATACTTACAATTCCATCTTTATTAATGTCATATGCCTCAAACATTTCTTGGAATGTTATAGAGTTACTCCCTGCATAGATCTGTGCATAAGATCCTCCAACTCCCTTTATTTTAAAATCTGTATTGCAACTATTAAACGTTAGAAATCCTATGCTACTAACGCTTTGTGGAATAGTCACTTCTGTTAAAGATGTACAATAATAAAAAGCATAATCTCCAATACTTGTAGCACTGCTTGGAATTATTATATTGGTAAAAGCATAACAATGGGCAAATGCATTAAAATCTATTATTTTAACAGTGTTTGGGATTGTTATGTTTTGAAGAACTTTACACATAATGAAAGCTCTATATCCTATTTTTATGACACCATTTGGGATTGTTATATTTGTAAGAGCTGTACAATTTTCGAATGCACTATTCCCAATATCGGTAAGATTACTTGGAAGTACAACACCTGTAAGAGAGAAACAATTGTAAAATATAAAATTGCCAGTATCCATAAGATTATTTGACAATCTTACATTTGATAAAAGTTGACAGTTATAAAACAAATAATTTCCTATACTTGTTACACTATCAGGCATTACTGCGGTTCTAAGAGATTTACAATCCTTAAATGCACCCTCACCAATGTATGTAACACTATTTGGTATTGCTATATTTGTAAGAGAAATGCATTCAAAAAATGCATAGGTTCCAATGCTTGTAACAGTATTTGGAATTGTTATTCCTGTAATTGCTTTACAATCTTGAAAAGTAGAATTTCCTATACTAATAAGATTGGTTGGAAGTGTTATATTCTGAAGTGATATACAATATGCAAATGCACTATCACCTATATTGATTATACTATTTGGCATTGATATATTTGTAAGTGATGAACAATAATAAAATGCAAAATCCCCTATACTTGTAATAGTATTTGGAATTATTACACTTGTCAGTGATTTGTTTTTAAAAGCATTACTTCCTATGGTTGTAACACTATGTCCATCTATTGAACTAGGAATTGTAATATTAGTATTGCCACCATTATAACCTGTTATTGAATATGTTACTCCATCATCAGATTGCCAAGTAAAACCATTTGCATCTATTCCTGTTGTAGTTGCAATAGCAGGTTTTACATTAAAGATTAAAAATAAACTTACAAAAATAAATATTAAGGATATTATCTTTAGTTTTATGTTTTTCATCTCTCTTCTCCTCATTAAAATAAAGAATCATACTATATTTTATTATCGTATTTTTCTTATTTAAATTTAATTTTAAATATAAAATAAACTTCATTATTTTATAAATATGAATTATACTTTAACTAAAAAATGCCCCTAATCCAAAAGCATTAGGGACACTTCTATTCTATTTAACTTTATAAAGTTAATATGTATTCCTCAACTAAATAAAAAAATACTGTTATTGCAAGTAAATCTGCACTTCCACCAGGACTTATGTTTTTTTCTATAAACTCTATGCTCAATTCATTTATTTTTTCCCTGCCTTCAACAGTATTCATTCCGCCAAGATCAATTATATTCTTTGCTTTTCTTTTTACTTCTTCTAATATTGGTGGATTATGCCTATGAATAATGGTAGTATCATTACAAACAACCATTATTTCAATTAAAGTATGAACCAACCTATCATTTAAATTTAAATTCGAATTTTCTTTGTAAAGTTTTAAAGAGTAATCAAAAACTGTTGGAATTCCTCTCTCTACTTCACCTCTCACGCCTTCATTCTTATATTTTAAATATAGTTTTTCACCATGTGATAGTTTAGACTCATCGTTTAAAGATAGTAACTCTTTATCCACTATGCCTTCTGTCATTTCTTTTATAATACTATGTATTTCATAAAATGACTTTTCTTCATACATAGCTTTTCCTGTAGCTGCACACGCAATTCCCATTAGAAATAACATTCCTTTATGAGTATTTATTCCTTTTGTTTTAGTAAACATATCTTTTTCAGCTTCTACTCCAATAGCTCTTATACTTTTAAAAATTTCCTTGCAGCATCTATGACTATAACCTTCTTGCACAAATAAAGCTAAATATTTACTAAATACTGCAGTGCTATCAATAAAAGTAAAATAATTCATATCTTTATGTGCTCCATTAGATACTGGTGATACCAACCCTGGAGACGGAGCGCAAGTTATTTCATATAACATTGCCTGCATTGCAAAACTACTAATTGTTAATGCTATTTCATTTAATTTAACTACATCTCTTTTTCCCATACTATTTCTCCATAAATTATTTTAATATAATTGGAAGTTATAATTTCTAACATAACCTATCTTAAACTTACTAAAACTTCATCATCTTTTATATCTTTTTCCTTACTTTTAAATATCTTTGGTAAATATTTAAAGATAAATTCTATTGTATACACTATAGTAAAAGAGAAAACTGCTGTCATTATCCATAATAAAATTAATCGTAAATTATATGGCATGATTTCTCCTGCTACTCCCATAACCTTTATCAAAATAGTTATTACAAAGAAATTAGCTAAATATGCTCTATATGCATATTGTGATAAAAATCTAAAAAAAGGCAATGTTCTAGAACTATTTTTTATTAATGCTAATGCAATACCATAAACTATTATTATAGCAAACATATTATATATAAATATTGAAGGTTTTAAATAAATCGCATTGGCTAAATCAATATTAGAGAATCCATTTGAAAATATCTCATTATTTGCAATATTAAATGCTATAAATAACAATGGAATAGCAATTAGTTTTGTTTTTGAAACAAATTTATTCCACTTTTCATAATTAGCTGAAGCAACTGTTCCAAGAATAGCATAAATACTGAATCCAATAAATGAACGGTCTAAATAAATTAAAGCTTTATTTGTTGTTACATTGAAAATATAATTTTGATAAAAAAATACAAATAGTATATAGAATATGAATCCTCCAATTAAAACAGGATATGCTTTCTTTTTATCTGATGTAAGTTTAGCATATAAATACCAAAGAACTGGTACCAATATATGAAATTGAAACATCATAACTAAATACCATGTGTGAGGAGCATTTGTACCTAAAAGATATCCTTCTACAAAATTTCCAATACTTTTATAATCAGAAATATTCATTAATATGTAAATAGTTGACCAACAAAAATATGGAACTAATAATTCTTTAATTTTGTGAGTCAATTGTGTCTTATATGGTACATTTCTTATTTTACATATATCAAAACATATAGCAAAAATAAAGAATGGTGCAGAATATTTTAAGAAATCAAGTATAATAACAGATTCTACCTGTTGGCCAACTTGTAAGTTTTGCTTCATCATTACTCCTAAAATTCCATGCCACATAACTGCTAGAACAGCAAAAACTTTCATTATATCAGGTTCTGATGTTTTTTTACTTAATGCTTCTCTTAAACCGTTACTATATTCACTTTTATCATTTAACATTAACTTCATCCCCTTAAATTTTATCCTTCTCTTTCACGTTTTATAAGGATACATGTAGATTCAATTCCACTATTTAATGCTGAAATACATCTAGCATCTAAGAACTCTTTTTGGGCCATATTAATAAGAGTTTCCCCTGGCCCAAGTTCCACAAATAATCTAACACCTCGTTCATACATTAATGTAGTAGAATCATGCCATCTAACTGTATTTGCAACTCCATTTGAAAGATCTTGTCCTATCTCTTCTACTTTTCGCAGCACTCTTGCTCTGCAATTACCAACAAATAATGCTTTAGGCAATTTTAATGTTGTATTTGATATTTTCTCTGCCATTTCCTTAGAAACACCTTCTAGAAGTTTGCAATGAGAAGGGACACTTACATTTAAAATTTTAGTCATATGAGCTCCCATAGATCGTGCTAATACAAATACTTTTTCAATTGCTGATATTAGACCTGCAATTGTTATCTGATCATATGTATTTAAATTAGCAATATAAACTGGGGAATTTTCTGTATTCACTTGATTTACTAGTAGATTTATACGCATTTCATCAAGTCCAACAATAACTCCCATACCATAATTTCTAGAATAACTCTTTTCCATGAGCTTTCCTCTAAGTTCAACTATTGAAACTGCATCTGAAAATTCTAATGCCCCAGATACAACTGCTGCTGAAAATGATCCTACTGAATGTCCTGCTACTATATCAGGAACTGCTCCTTCTGATTTTAATACTCTTGCCATGGCAACCCCTGAAATAAGTAAGGAAAGTTGAACTGAAACAGTTGACATAAGAGCTTCTTTAGTATCTAATTCAAATGCATTTCTTCCTAATACTTTACTTGCCTCTTCAATAGTCCTTTCAACTTCAATATGCTTTGGTAATTCATGAAGCATATTGGGATGCTGTGAACCTTGACCTGGAAATAAAAAAGCTACACTCATACTATCCCTCCATCTGTTCATCAGACCATGGATTTTTAACTAACTTTGGTCCATTAATAGTTCTAAGTAAAACGTTTCCATTACCTCTTGCATACTCCACTAAAGATATGCTTCCCTTTGATGTTTCAAGCTGGACGTCTATCTTCATAGGCATTTCTAATAATTCTTTTGTAATATCTTTAGCTATACAAATTGGTAAAATTTCAGGTGTCCTAACTATGATGTCTAAATCACTAGCATTAGTTATAGTTTCAATTCCACTTGCTAATTCAAAACCAACACTTCCTGTAGGTCCCCAAATTATGTTATAACTTTTGAAAATATTATCCACAGATTCAAGTGTTTTTAACATTTCAGTTCCACTGATATGCTTATTAAATCTCCATAACTTTCCTTCAACCAATTGTTCAGGTGTTATGACTTCAATTATATTACTATATGATACTGCTGCAGCTAATCTTTGACTTCTATTATCACCACGTATTCCTACTGGAACCATGTCATTTATTAGGGGTGCGCGACGCACCACTACTAATGGTGCTCGCTTCACTGCCTTATCAATCCAAGTAATGTCTCTAAAATCTACAATTAGATCATTTACTGTTTTAATCTTTAATAAATCATTAACCCTTAATTCCATTCTTCTTTTAACCTATTACGTACTTTAATTCCAGCAGCTCTTCCTGTAATAGCTTTTTCTGAAGTAAGACGATTGCTTAAATCTTTAACTCCAGAAGCACGAGTAACTTCTATTGCTTTGGTTAATTTTTCTTTAATAGTTTCAATATCTTCTACTTTTGGCGCTTCTGCATCAATTCCACTCACTAACTCTTCAAGAGCTCCTAAAGTTGAATATGACTTAATATCGTAAGCCATAGAAGGGACTTTTTTAGCTGCTTCATCTAACTCTTCTACAGTACGTTTAGTTATTCTAGCTGCAGATTGCTTTGACATTGCGTGAACTAATACTCCTGGATCATCTAATGCAATAATTCTATTTGCTTGATATCCATGTGTTAAAAATGCACCTGATATAGCTGGTCCAACTAATAAAGAAATAATTGGATGTCCTGCATATCTTGCTGAGGCATATGCATCAACAGCACCTGCACAAGACTGGAATATACCAAGTAATTCTTCTTTATACCCATAAGCTTGGCTTGGTACATCTACAACTGCAATTATTGGACGCTTCTTTTCTTTATCTGCATCTTCTTCCATTGCTTCTCTTACATATTTAGCAATAGTCCAACCTTCTTCTAAACCAACTTCTCCTTTTCTAGCTCTTGGAAAACGGTTATTTGGATTAGGTACAACTGCTATATATCTAACATTTTCGCCATCTAATTCAACATCAGCATATAATACTGACTCTACATTTCCTACTTTTATGTCTGATATACCTGTCAATTTTTCAAACCATAATCTTCCTCTGCTCATTACCTTTTCAGTTTTTGCAGATTCTTCTACCTTCACATTTTTAGCTTCTTTTGAAATTTCATCATTTGTCCACATTTTACGAACATCCATTGGTCCTATTGCTTTAGACGGATCAATCTTCTCAAGACGTGATAAAAATAAATCTATCTGTTTGCTTCTAAGAGTAGAAGGTTTTCCTTCTTTAACTGCAGCCTTAACAGCTTCAACAATAGTAGTTATATCATCATCTACAAGCACATCTGCAAGTCCTATAGCTTGACGTTGTGCTCCACCTGTTGTATCCCATATAAGTTTCTTATCACTAGAATCAAATTCAGCTACGCCTGCTTCCTGCTCAATAACTTCTGGTCCATTTAATGTCATTCTTCCCTCACGAGTAATAATGATTTTACTAAATAAACCTGCTGTCATAGACATTCCACCAAAACATCCTATCTTTCCTGGTACAACACCTATTACAGGTACATAATTACGTAATGCAACAATTGCTGACTGAATTTCAGAAATAGACATAAGTCCATAGTTGGCTTCTTGAAGTCTAACTCCACCACTATCATGTACTATTACTGTATTAGTCTTTATTCCTTCTTCATTATCTTTAACAGCTCTTTCTAATGCTCCAGCAATTTTAGCTCCTGAAACTTCACCAATACCTCCACCTTGGAAGGCACCTTCTATTGAAATAACAACAGTTCTTTCATTACAAATTGTTCCACGTGCTACTACTACTCCATCATCACATTCAGGTACAATGCCTTGTGGTTCTAAATGTGGTGATTCAATTCTTTCAAATGGTCCGAGTAACTCCCTAAAAGTACCTTCATCAAGTATTGCTTTTGCACGTTCACGAGCTTTTAATTCTACAAAACTATTTTTGAGTTTTATCATCATTGCTCACCTCCAAAGCTTGTAATAATCTTAATGTAACCATACCTGGTGTTGCACCAAAGTCATTAATTTCAATCTTTGCTGCAATATTATTATCTCTAAAGAATTTATCTAATATATCCTTCCATATTTGTCCGAATCCATCAAATCTAGTTCTTACTACAACATAAGCCTTTTTTTCTTCAAGTGGTTCTAACAAAATTTCTAAATCACCAGAACCAACCACTCCAACATATGCACGTTTAGGTACAGATTTAGTTGCTGAATATTCAAAGGTTAATTTTTCCATATCTAGCTACCTCCAAATCTTAATTTTTTAATTTTTTCTATTAAAATTTATAATGTACTTACCAACTTCTAAATTTAGCAGGTGGTTCATATAACCCTCCTGACCAATCTACAAGATCATCAATACTCTTTGCCGCAAGCAGTGAACGTTTTGCATCTGTACGTTTTATCTTAAGATCTTCTGGGAATGCAACTATTCCTTCTTTTCTTAATTTATTAGTAATTTCTGCACTGCTTCCTTTACCAAGTGGAGTTACTCCTGCGATAGCAGCTAATGCTTGTTTACGTTCCTCCTCATTTTGAGCTTTATATAAATAAGCAATTCCTTCTTCTGTTACTACATGTGTTACATCGTCACCATATACCATAACTGGTGCTATTGGTAATTTAGCATCCTTTCCAACTTTGATGGCATCTAAAGAATCTACAAATACAGGTTTATTACCTTGTTGGAAAGTTTCAACCATCTGTATAACTAGCTTTCTACCACGCTGAATATCACTTTCTCCTGTAATCATGTTTAACCAAGCATCTGAAGAATGTCTTCTTCCATGTGGATCTGCTCCCATATTAGGTGCTCCACCATAACCTGCAAGTCTTCCAAGAGTAACTGTTGATGAATTACCACAAGCATCCATCTGAAGTGTTGATCCTACAAATGCGTCTACTGCATATTGACCAGCTACCTGACACATTGCACGATTTGATCTTAAACTTCCATCTTTACCTGTGAAAAATATATCTGGTCTTGCTGCAACATATTTTTCCATTCCCAATTCCCCACCAAAGCAGTGAATACCTTCTACCCATCCACTTTCTATAGCTGGAATTAAAGTCGGATGAGGATTAAGAACCCAATTTTTGCATATCTTGCCCTTAAGACCAAGCGACTCTCCATATGTAGGAAGAAGTAATTCAATTGCTGCTGTATTAAAACCTACTCCATGATTAAGTGATTGTATATTATGACGTTCATATATTCCTCTAATAGCCATCATCCCCATAAGAACATGCATTTCACTAATTTGTCTAGGATCTCTAGTAAATAATGCTTCTAATTGATATGGCTTATCAGATACAACAACAAAGTCCACCCATGAACCAGGTATATCTACTCTAGGAACCTCATCAACTAACTCATTAACTTGTGCTATAACAATTCCATCACGAAAGGCTGTAGCTTCAACAATAGTTGGAGTTTCTTCTGTATTTGGTCCAGTATAAAGATTTCCTTGTGCATCTGCCTTATCTGCAGCAATTAAAGCTATATTTGGCGTAAGATCAATAAATAATCTTCCATATAATTCAAGATAGGTGTGAATTGAACTAACATTCACTGTTCCATCCTCAATCATTTGGGCCATTCTAAGACTTTGTGGTCCTGCATAGGAAAAATCTAATAATTTAGCGATTCCTTTTTCAAAAATATCAAGATGCTCTGGTCTAGACACACTTGACATAACCATGTGTAGATTGTTTATTTTATTAGGATCCACTTGATTAAGTGCATTAGAAAGAAAACTTGCTTGTTTTTGATTATTTCCTTCTAAAGCTACACGGTCACCAGGTTGTATAAGCGTCTCAAGAGCTTCCACTATTTTGTTTGTTGGAATTACTCGTCCATTCACTAACTTTTCCACTTTAGAAATTTGACGTGCTTTTCTATCACGACGGGTAGTCCACAAACGATTTGAACCATTAATTAATGTTGACTTATCCATGATTTATTCCCCTTTCTTCAGGTAACGTTTTTATAACTAATCGTATAAATTAAGATTGGTAAAAGTACATAATCTCATAAACATATTTTACGAATTATCTAAATTTACTTACTTCTTGCCTATAATTATAAGCTTGATATATATATAACGTCTAATATATAATTATGTATGATATTAATACATTCTAATGTATGAAAGGGTGATATTATGGAATTGCTACAACTTAAATATTTTCAATCTGTAGCTCGTCTTGAACACATGACACATGCAGCAGAAGAACTTCATATTCCTCAACCAGCACTTAGTAAGACAATTTCTCTTTTAGAAAAAGAGCTTGGTGTTTTATTATTTGATCGCCGAGGAAAATATATATTTTTAAATGAATATGGTAAAACTTTTTTAAGAAGAGTTGACCAAGCATTAACAGCCTTAGAAAATGGAAAACATGAATTAAATGATTTATCAGGAAAAGAATTTGGGGATATTAAGCTAGTTATTCTTTCTGCATCACCACTTATTCCTGATCTTTTAACTTCATTTCGTAAACACCACCCTCATATAAATTTTAACCTTATTCAACATTTCTCTAACTCAGTTTCCACAACTGATTTTGACTTATGTATATCTTCTTCATTACAAAGAGTTGATAACACTACTACTATACCTTTAATAACTGAAGAAATCTTTTTAGCAGTCCCACTAAATCATCCACTCTCTAAACGTACTAGTATAAATTTAACGGAAGTTACAAATGATGATTTCATTAGTTTAAAACGTGGCAAAGATCTTAGAGAAATAACTGATACTTTCTGTAAATATGCTGGATTTACTCCTAATGTCATTTTTGAAAGTGATGACCCTGCAACAGTACGTGGTTTAATAAAGGCTGGTCAAGGTATTGCATTTATTCCTGCAATTTCTTGGGGAGGGACCACTGGCTCTTCTATTAAACTCTTACATATAAACGAACCAACATGTGAACGTGTTATATCTCTAGGATTTACAGCAGAGCGATATCTTCCAAATGCTGCACAATTATTTCGTCAATTTACTATTGATTATTTTACTGAACTCAATTTAAAAACTCACAAAAATCCAAACTAGAACTTTATAAATTTTTGCTAACCATGTGAAATTAATTTTCAAATATTTCAAACAAAAGAAAAGGAACTTACTACAGAAAATAGCAAGTCCCTTAATTTTGTTATAAAAAAAACTAGATTAATATTAATACTAATCTAGCTTTATTTTTAATTTAAATCCATCTATGTTGGTATTTTTGCTTATCTCTAGCTAATTATCAACTCTTCTTAAATCTCGATTTTACTGCTCGTTTCACTACATCAAAAAAACTTAATGAATAAACCATATGATCTGAATCAACATAATTTCGAACAGTACGAAGTACTTTTTTTGCTTCTTTAGAAGAAAAAGTATACGTACCATTTTTCTTTGTCCTTATTGCATATCTTGGAATCCACTTTCCTTTAAACAGTACAGATGCAATTACATAATCAACCTCTTCCCAAGGAATTTGAATATATTTGCGAAAATCACGAGAATTATAAAACTCAAAGCCTTTATCACCAATCATTATTTTCCCATAATCCGCAAAACCTGTGAAAGATGTTGCATCAATTGCTAGATCTACCTTTGTATTGAGTGATTGAACCATCTAATCTACCTCTTTTCTACTTATATACACATTTATTTTTATTATATATTTTTCATATATAAAAGCCTAGACTAAAAAGCCTAGGCTAAGAAAAAAATATTACATTAAGCCAATTAAATGGAACACAATTCCAATTATAAACAATCCAAGAATAATAACAATTGGAGATACCTTCTTTTTAAGTAACCACATACAAAGAAGTGTAATTAATAATCCTGCAAGTCCAGGAATTAATGAATCCAAGTTATTTTGAAGTGTTGTAACTTTAGTATCAGTTAATGATAAACCTGATGCTTGTTGTTGTAGAGCTTGTTGAATACCATTTGCTCCATCAGCAAGTTTGCTCCAATCAATGAAGGCACCATCACTTAATTTAACAGATGATACTACTGGTGTAAATTTAACAGATACCCATCTATTAACTAATGATCCTAAAATGAACATACCAAGGATAGATGCTCCTTTTGTGATATCTTGTAATAAACTACCTGATAAATCATCACTAATACGAGATCCTGCTTTGTAACCAAACTCTTGTGTATACCACATAAATGCCATACGGATGATATTCCAAGCAAAGAAAAATATAATTGGTCCAAGTATATTACCACTCATAGCAAGCGAAGCAGCTAATGCTCCTAAGATTGGTCTAACAGTAAACCAGAAAACTGGATCTCCAATACCAGCTAAAGGTCCCATCATACCAACTTTAACACCTTGAATAGTTACATCATCAATTGGCATACCATTTGCACGTTCTTCTTCTAAAGCTAATGTTACACCAAGAACTGGTGAAGCTACATATGGATGAGTGTTAAAAAACTCTAAGTGACGTTCTAATGCAGCTGCCCTATCTTCTTTAGTCTTATATAATTTTTTGATTGCAGGGATCATTGCATATGCCCAACCACCATTTTGCATTCTTTCATAATTCCAAGAACCTTGAAGGAAAAATGAACGGAACCAAACAGAAATACGATCTCTTTTTGTTAATTTTAATTCTTTTGACATTTTCGTGTTCTCCCCCTTCTTAGTAATTATCAATAATATTGCCTAATGGATCACCTGTATTCGAACCTCCACCATTACCTGAGCCACCTTGTTTGCTAAGTGCTAAGTAAAGAAGAGCTAACGCTATACCTATTGCACCTAATCCTATAAGTGTAATTTGTGTAACAGTTGCTAATACAAAACCAATTGCAAAGAATGGCCATACTTCTTTTGTAGCCATCATATTGATTACCATTGCATAACCAACAGCTACAACCATTCCTCCACCAATTGCCAAACCATCTGTTAACCAAGCAGGCATAGAATCAAGTAATGAACGAATTGGCCCAGCACCAATTGCTAAAATCAATGCTGCTGGAATTGCTATACGAATCCCTTGTAAACAAATTGCAGCTATTTGCCACATTTCAATAGCTTTAAGATTTCCTTGTTTTGCAGCCGAATCCATAAAATGTACAAATGCTGTGGCAATAGTACGACAAATAATTGTTAATAATAGTCCTGCAACTGCTAAAGGAACAGCAATAGCGATTGCTGAAGAAACGCCTTCTCTGCCTTGTCCTCCAAGAACTAAAATAATTGCAGATGCAACAGATGCTAATGCTGCATCAGGTGCTACAGCAGCACCTATATTTGCCCAACCTAGAGCAATCATTTGAAGAGTACCACCTAAGATTAGGCATGGTACTAAATTACCTGTAACTAAACCAATTAATGTACAAGCAATTACTGGTTGATGGAATTGGAATTCATCCAAAATACCTTCTACACCAGCTAGAAATGCTACAATAATGACTAATATTATTTGAACTATATTTAAAGTCACGATTATTAATCCTCCTTTTTTATTTAAATTATTTTAGTTTATTTAATTCCTCTTGTGCTTTTTTAATTATTTCATCCATATTACCTTTTGAATCATTTGGCACTTTACGAACATCAAAATTAAGTCCAGCTTCTTTAAGTTTTTTGAATATATCAATGTCTTCTTGATTGAAAGCAAGAACTTTGTTTGGTTGAACCTTACCTATAGAGTGAGCCATTGAACCAATATTAATCGTCTTCAAAGGTACTCCGCCTTCTACCGCTCTAAGTACATCTTTTGGATTTTCAAAAAGAAGCATTGCACGTTGTCCACCAAAATGTTGATCATCTTTTGCAAGCTTAATCATATGTTCAATTGGAACAACATGGGCTTTAACTCCTGGAGGAGCAGCTTGTGTTATTAAATTCTTACGAAGCTCATCTTTAGCTACTGCATCTGAAACTACAATAATTCGTGTAGGATTTACAGTTTTTGTCCAAGCAGTTGCTACTTGCCCATGAAGTAAACGAGAGTCAATTCGAGCTAAAACATATTCAAATGTTCCAGGTGCACCTGCATTAGATTGCTTAGCTGAAGTTTCCAAAACTTTACCAGTATCTGCTAGTTCCAACTCTTCAGGCTTAACTTTAACTCCTTCTTTAGCTGAATTTAAGATAAAAGCCGCAATTTCCTGTGCAGATTCCATTGAAAGACGTGAACCATAAGCTTCAATCAACATTGGTAGATTCAAACCAGCTACTATTGCCCATTTATCTTTATGTTCTTCAAATAGAGTATTAGCTTGGTTGAATGGTGTACCACCCCAAAGATCAACTAAGAATAAAACCTCATCTTGGTTGTCAAAGGATGCTATTGCGTCTTTCATTTTTGCTTTAATATCATCAGGTCCTTCACTAGGCATCAACGTAACAGCTTTTACGTTTTCTTGTTCTCCGAAAATCATTGCCCCAGATTGTAAAATTCCTTTAGCAAAATCTCCGTGACTAGCAAGAATAATTCCTACCATTTTTATACCTCCTATTTTTTATTTGTTACAAAAACAAAAGGCATGAGCATTGTGAAATAAAACCCAATAATATATGTTCAAATTTCATCACACTACTTGTACATCAAATTGAATCATAAAAAATATGATAATACCTTGTAAGACTGTACAAAACATGTAATATAATAAACAAATACTAATTTATTTTATTACCTATGCTTATGCCTGATCGAATCAGTAACACGCTAGATGTTATTATTTTATTATAACCAACTTTAAGAAGCATAAATATATGCTCCTTACTTGTCTACGTTTTCAATCATAACACTTTATTCCATGTAATTCAATGGATTTTTTAACATTTTTAAATTTATATATGCTTCAAATATTTTTTGAATTCCAACACATAGTTTGTATTCAATATTTTTACATTATTATAACTCAATCTTCATAATAATTCTTATTTTATAGAATTCATGATTAACTACATTATTTGTAATACTAAAAATCACGATTACCTGCAAGCAACTATTAAAGCTCCTTCCAAGTAATCGTGAATATTCATAGTTAGCCTATCTTAATTTAATAATTTTTCACCTTCAAATTTTTCTTCTTTTTGAGTATTCCCTTTGTAAATGCCAAAAATGAAATAAGCTATAGTGATAATTACACAAAACACAACTCCAATAAATAATGACATTTGTGTATCAGAGTTAATGCACATACCGATTATAACTAAACAAAGATATACCACTACAATATAATTTGCATATGGGAAAAACTTTGATTTAAAAGGATGTGCTGCCATTTCCTCTGCATGCTCTTTTCGAAATTTTATTTGACTTATACATAAAACAATCCATGGAGCCATTCCTGGAAAAACACTGGCGCTGTATATATAAACAAATAATTTAGAATTTGGATAAATATAATTTAAAATTACGCCAAAAAGCAAACAAGCCAAAGTTGTTTTAATAGCATTTCCTGGCACTCCATCTTTATTTAATTTACCTAAAAACTTAGGAGCCTGTCCATTTTTTGATAATGTATAAAGCATACGGCCACAACTATAAATTCCACTATTACATCCAGACATTGCAGCTGTCAAAACTACAAAATTAACTATACCCGCAGCTGCAGCAATTCCAACCTTAGAAAAAGTCAAAACAAATGGACTGCCAAGAGTACTAATTTGATTCCATGGATAAATTGTTACAATTACAAATATAGCCCCAACATAGAAAATTAATATACGCCAAATAACATTTTTAGTTGCTTTTCTTAATGTATTTTTTGGATCTTCTGCTTCACCAGCTGTGATCCCAATAAGTTCTACCCCTTGATATGATGCTGTTACCAGACATAACGCAAACAACCAACCTTTCAATCCACCAGTAAAGAACCCACCATTTGCTGTGAGATTTTCTAGTCCAATGGCTACACCATCATTACCAATTCCAAAGAAAATCAAGCCAAATCCAATTATAATCATAACTACAATTGTAACAACTTTAATCAAGGAAAACCAAAATTCAAATTCACCATAAAACTTAACTGAAACCATATTTGCTGCAGCAATAATAACCACACCGATTAATGCAGGAATCCAAGTTGGCAACCCTGGGAACCAATAATTAACGTAAATACCTATAGCTGTGACTTCTGACAAGCAAATAGCTATCCACATAAACCAATAGCACCATGCTGTCATATATCCAGCCCAAGGTCCTATATATTTCTGTGCATAATTTGCAAAGGAACCTGTCAATGGTTCTAAATAAAGCATTTCTCCCATAATTCTCATAATTATATACATTGCAATACCTGCTACTCCATAAGCCAACAGTACTGATGGTCCTGCCCATTTTATTGTACTAGCTGATCCCATGAATAAGCCTACTCCAATTGTTCCACCTAAAGCAATCAATTCAATATGACGTGCTTTTAGTCCTCTTGATAACTCTTTTTCTTCCACCTAAAATGTCCCCTTCCCAAAATGTCTATCAAAAGATTGTCTTTCCTATGCAGACATTTGTTTTTTATTTAATAATATATTAACACAATTTTAGGTTTTTTTCATTTTTTAGACAATATATATAATGCAAGAGTATAAATCTAAAACCTTTACTTCTATGAAAAATTAGATTTCCTCTTAAAAAGCCCCATTTTGAAGTACTTCCTTTATCATTCCAATATTTTTATAATAAGTAACCTTGAAACTTTATATTTTTTAAGGCTGCTTTAGAATATAACCTCATTAACAATTAATTAGACTAAAACTAAAAATAGAACCTTTTTCTAGTTCACTTTCTACCCAAGTCCTCCCACCTAAGAGTTGAATTATTTCCTTTACTAAGGATAGTCCTAACCCAGCACCTTCTTTTGATAATTGCCTTGTTTCATCAATTTTATAAAATCTTCCCCACACCTTAGTAAGGTTTTCAGGTGAAATCCCTATACCTGTATCAATAACATGGACATAGACCTCATTTATATCTTGCTCCACTTTTACTTCTATACTTCCACCTGCTGAAGTAAATCGTACTGCATTTGTAATATAATTAATAATTACCTGCTGTATTAAATCCTCATCTCCCCAAACCATTGGCAATTTTTCTGGAATATCTAATACTAATACAATATCCTGATCCTCTACTATTGGTTTAAGCTTCATTACTGTTCTGTTAACAACTTCTGATATATTTAACCTCTTTTTATTTATCTTAATTTGTCCTGATTCGATTCTTGATAAATCTAAAAGGCTATTTACTAATCTATGCATTCTAAGTGTTTCTTTCAATATAATGCTAAGATATCTTTTTTCCTCTTCCTTGCTCTTAATTACACCATCAAGAATAGCTTCAACATATCCTCTCACTGAAGTTAATGGTGTTCGCAGCTCATGAGCTGCATTAGCTACAAATTGCCTTTGCAATCTTTCCAACTTTGACATTTTGTTTTTTTCATTCTCTAAATCCCTCATTGTCTTATCTAGTGTTACCATCATATAATTAAAGGTATCTGCTAATTTCCCAATTTCATCTGAAGAATTTACTGGAACCTCATGAGAAAAATTACCTTTTGAAATTTCTAAAGAAACATCTGTTATTTCTTTTATGGGCTTTACTATAGACATTGAAATAAAATAACTTACAAAAATTGAAATAATAATAGCTATACCACCAGCAACAATTACAATCCTAAATGTCTGCATAATACTATTGATAATATCTGATAATGGATTACAAACAAAAATGGCTCCTTGGATTTTATCTTGTGCATATATTGGTAAAGCTACTGAAAGTACTGGCTCATTTACATATTTTATTATTCCTTTATTGTAAACCTCTTCACCATTAAGAGCTCTTTCCACTTGGTTGCTATTTGGACATATTTTATCATCATGATTTAATTCATTAGTACCACTAATGATGTTATTATTTTTATCTAATATCCACATATGACTAATATTTACCTTATTAAAATTATCTACTAGCTCATTAATCTTTTTAAAATCTTTATCTTTAATATAGTCACTTAATATATCAGCCATTTCTTTACCTTGAATAAGAAGTTGTTTTTCTTTTACTGTAAGGTAATATTGACTAAAAAATATATAAAAAAACAAACTTACTATTATAATGCAAATAAACGTAACTAAAGTATATGTTCCTAAAAGCTTAACAAAAAGATTTTTCTTAATTCTCATTCTTTAACCTCAAACTTATAACCAACGCCCCAAACTGTATATAAATATGTATATACATGTCCCTTTTCTATTTTCCTACGCAAACGCTTAATATGAGTATCCACAGTACGTGAATCACCTAGATAATCATATCCCCATATTTTATCTAGTAACCTTTCCCTTGTAAAAACTATTCCTGGATTATTAGCTAAAAACCACATCAATTCCACTTCTTTAGGAGTAGTTACTATTTTTACCCCACTCACAATAATCTCATATTTTGAAAAATCAATAATAAGTTCTGGAAATCTTATTACATCATTCTCCTGATCTTCTGTTTTTACTCTTCTTAAAATTGCCTTCACTCTTGCTGAAATTTCTCCTGGAGAAAATGGTTTAGTCACATAATCATCTCCACCTATTTTCAATCCAAGTATTTTATCTGACTCATCACCTTTTGCTGAAAGCATAATTATAGGTGTATCCATATCCTTTCGTAATTCTTGTGCGACTTGTAATCCTCCTTTGTAAGGCAGCATAATATCTAAAATAATTAAATCTGGATTCATTTTTCTAGCAAGTTCTAATGCCTTTAATCCATCGTCAGCTATCTCCACTATAAATCCCTCTGCCTCTAAATATAATTTAAGAAGTTCTGAAACATTTTCTTCATCATCTACAACTAATATTGTTTTCTTTACAAAGTTATTGATCATTCTCCATATCCTTTCTTAATAGTTTATCTATAATTACAATAACCAATTTTAATATATATTTAATATAAACTTTCCTACTATTTTATTCTGTAATCTCTGTTACACATTATAAATTTCCCCTCAGATAGCTGTATAAAAAAATTACCTTCCTCATACAAATTGAGAAAGGAAATCTTATAATTCATATTTAGGTTATCTTTTATTTTGAAGCCTTTTTATGATAAGCAACACCTAATATTAAAGTAGTAATAGAAAATACTCCTGCTAAACTCCAAGGAAGCAATGGTAAAGATTCTACTTTATCATTATTTTTTTCAGCATTAACAGCTTCTGAATCGTGTCCAGTTTCAGTAGCATGATGAGCCCCCTCCTCTTCTTCTCCTGCTGCAAAGTGTATAAATTTCACATATGCTTCAACATATTCCCTTCCCGCTTCAACATTATTTGCATCAAAGTTCTTTAAACTCGTTACTTTCTCAAATTTTTCTTTAAGTTCAGGCATTCTCTCCTTTTCTACTAAATTTTCTAAAGGAGATAAATTACCAGCCTCAATACTCTTATCTGCTGCAGCTTCTTTAGGATCAATAACTGTTCCTGAAGGTTTTATCCCTGTATAAGGTGCACCTTCTCCTGCTCTATGAATTCTAACTAGATTTTCAAAGAAATAGTTTTCTGAAAGCTCCTTAGCTTCTGAATTTAGTCCTTTAACCCTCATAGTAAGATCAAAGATTTTTGATATTTCCTTTTCATTTTCTGGGGTAACCCATTTTAAAACATATTTAACATTATTACTTTCAATTGCTTTTTTTGCATCTGTAATAGTTGGGCCATCCATTGTATCACAATGAGCACTTGCCATTGTAGGTATTGAAACAACAAGAGTTAAAGCTATTAAAAGTGTTGATATTATTTTTGATTTTTTCATATAAAAAGTTCCTCCTAAAATATAATTTATTATCTAGTTGAAGATACTTATTTCATATCTCGTTGATGATATTTATATTTTAGATAGACTTTTTGTACTACATAGGGACTATTTGTGAACTTTTTTTGTTCATTTTTAATTATCAGTAGAGAAATTTTTATCTAACAATCCAGAAAAAGACTTCTCCTCTAACTCTTCTTCTGTAAAAGAAAAAATCTTATATTCATGTGTTAAAATAATGTAGATATTTGTTGTTGCTTATATGAAATGATTGAACTTAGCTGAAAAAAGTGTTATGCTATTCGTATTAAACTTAATAAAATGTATTTATTACATAAAAATCAAATATAAAATTTCAATTACTAAAAGAATATATTAAGGTGCCTATTTTTATAGGCTCTTTTTTAATTATAAAGAGAGGTATACTATGCTAAAAATCGATAACTTATCTTACTCATTTCCTAATAAGGATCTATATAAAAATATTTCATTTACATTAGAATATGGACAGCATTGTGCTTTTATAGGAACAAATGGCAGTGGTAAAAGTACATTTATAGATATAATTATGGATCCAGAAAAATATATGTTTGATGGTACGTTAGAAATATATCCAAATTGTAGAATTGGGTATGTAAGCCAATTCTCTCAACTAGACAAAATGAAAGAAATTACTGTTTTCGAATATATTGGTGAAGAGTTTATTAAACTACAAAATGAAATAACATCTATTTGTACTGAAATGGAAACATCTTCAGATATTGATACTTTACTAGAAAAGTATCAACAAGCTCTTGACGCATTTAATGCAATCAATGGAGATTTTTTTGAAGATACTATTGAAAAAAATTTAAATCTTGCAAACTTAATCAATTATAAAGATTTAATGATATCTGAACTTAGTGGCGGAGAATTCAAGCTTATCCAAGTAATTAAAGCAATGCTAACTAGTCCAGACTTAATTATTATGGATGAACCAGATGTGTTTTTAGACTTCAAAAACCTTAATTCCCTTAAAGATTTAATTAATTCATACAAAGGAACAATGTTAATTATTACACACAATAGATATCTATTGAATCATTGTTTCAATAAAATTATTCACCTTGAAAACAAGGAACTACAAGAATTTGATGGAAGCTATATCGATTATAACTTTTCATTACTTCAAACTAAAATTGAATTACAAGAACTGGCTGCTGCTGATACTGCAGAAATTGAGAGAAATCAGATCTTAATAGATAAACTAAGAGTTATTGCTAGTGAGAATGCTGAATCTTTTAGAGGTAAAACTCTAAATGCTAGAGTTAAAATTCAAGAGAGATTAGAAAAACGTAGAATAAAAGCACCATTTGTAGATATTAAAGAAATGAATATCAGTTTAGTTGCAGATAATGAAATAGAAGAAGACATTGCTTTAAAAGTTAATAATTACAGTGTTGCCTTTGATGATGTACTTTTAGAAAATGTTAACTTTGAGATTA
This sequence comes from Clostridium sp. SHJSY1, assembly GCF_031626875.1. NCBI lineage: Bacteria > Bacillati > Bacillota > Clostridia > Eubacteriales > Clostridiaceae > Clostridium > Clostridium sp. SHJSY1. Next base: position 27,085 of record NZ_JANDMF010000015.1, on the reverse strand, counting down.
AATCAACTGATAAAGTAGCCATTATTGGTTCAAATGGTACTGGGAAAACTACTTTAATCCAAGAAATCTTTGAAAATAATCATGATTCTATTGAGATAAATGAACATATTAAAATAGCTTATTTATCCCAACTCCAAGGTAAAACACTAAATGATTCTAATACGATACTTGAAGAGTTCTTTGATTCTGGTTTTAAAACTTATGAAGAAATTAAATCATATATTTCAAACTATGGTTTTGAAGAAGAAATAATTAATCAAAAAATAGGTTCTTTATCTGGTGGCGAAAAAAATATGCTTCAATTAGCTAAGCTTTCTTCTAGCAAAGCAAATATGTTGCTTCTTGATGAACCTACAAGTCATTTAGACACTTATTCACAAATAGCATTAGAAAAAGCCCAAAAAAACTATAAAGGTTCGATTCTAATGATTTCTCATGATTTCTATTCTATAGTGAACTGTATGGATTTTGTTTTAATCATTGAAGACAAGACAATTAGAAAAATGAGTATGCGTAAATTTAGAAAAATGATTTATGCTAATCATTTTGACAAAGACTATTTACAAATTGAACAAAATAAAAAATCAATTGAAACCAAAATAGAATTAGCTTTAAGAGATAATGATTTTATCCTTGCAAAAGCTTTATCTGAAGAGTTAGAAGAACTAATTAAGTTACTCTAATTTCAGTATTGTGTCAATTCCGCCTTTATAAAATATTAATACAGTTAAAAGCCACTAATTTTACTGATATTAGTGGCTTTTACTATAAATTAAAAATCTAGTTTATTTAATAATTCTTTTAACTGTTTTAACTCATCAATACTTAAAGTAACACCTTTAACCATCTTCTTATGCTATGGTGCCCACTCTCTTAAATCATATTTAGCTTCTTTTCCATCCCAACTTATTGGATTTAATATATTTTACCCACACATTATTTCTAATTTTACTAAAGTAATTTCTTTGTTTTTATAAGATCTTGGGACAATCCATGTTTCACTAAAATCCCCCACTACATCAATATTATTATTTTTTATATAATCAGTAAGCTTTTTATAATATTTATGTTTATTATAACTATTATCATCAAATATTATTGAAACATAATACCCCTCAGGTAATATATTATAATTATTAGCATCATATTTATTATCAATATAATATCTAATATCCATATTAACAACCTTATTTTCTACTATGTATTTTTCATATAAAGTTCCAACTCCAAAAATTGAATATACTTCCCTTTGCCTGCTTTCAACATCCAAAATTACTCTTCTTAAGTTAACTTCTTGTTCTTCAATATTCCTTGAAATATAATTATAAGAAATATATCTTCGTTCTTTATTAAATGCTATAAATACCTCATTATTTTTCAAATTCATAGCATCAGTTATAGTAGTTCTTAACTTTTCCATAGAATTTTTTATTTTTAGCAATTCTGATATTTTTGAATCAAATACATCTATTTGATTCTCCATAATTGACAAAGTGTCTTCCACTGAAGAATTATAATTAATAAGATTTCTTATTTCTTGTAACGACATCCCCATTAATTTAGAATTCTTTATAATATCAATAATTACAAATTGATCAATTGAATAATATCTGTACTTACTTTGTTTATCAATAAAGGCTGGTTTAAATAATTCTATATCATCATAATATCTTAATGTTTTTACTGGTATATTAAATAATTTTGATATTTCTCCAATAGTAAAATATTTACTCACTTCATCCTCCAAGTTAAAACTAATTAATCTCAATTACATTATAATATTTTTAGTGTAATTAGTCCTTTCATTAGTACTCTGTTTTGTTTAACATTGTACCATATGAACCTATTGGGAAGTTTGTCACCTTTCCTATTTCATATGATTCATATCCATATATTTTCCCATAGGAACGCATTTTATTTAAATCTAAATCTTCAACTACAGTTCCTACTGTTGGTACTACCCTCTCCAACCAAGTAAACCAATATAAATTTTCTTCTATTTTTAAATAAAAGCATCTATCAGTATCACAAAGTCCTTTTTCTATTCCACTTACACAATGCCATGTATAATAATTTTCATTTAAATATATATGCTCATAAGTATCCTTTGAACTATACTTAAACAATATTCTTTTTCCTATTAAATCACTTGTAAACTCATGTTTTAATGTATTACTATTAAATTTTGTATCTATTGACGCATGTACAAACTCTGCTTTAACTGATGTTAACGGTAATCCCTTATCACCTCTCTCAAACTGTGAAATAGATACTTCTTCTTTGTTAGGTAATTGAGCTATTAATGTTGTTGCTATATTTTTATTAAAATCAATAACTGTAGTAAATGATTTAGTCTCTCCAAATGACCATATAAAATCTATTATATATATTCTTTTTCTTGGCGCTACTACTGTATAAATAGATGATACTTTTTCTTCTAGTTTCTCATTTATACATTTAACTCTTATAGTCTCATTATCTAAAAATTCATAAATCACTTCATATCCATTTTCATAATTTAGTATTACCTTTGTTCCTACTAATTCATTTGCTTGAGACAACTTAAATTCACTAAATCCTTTTGATAATTCTTCAACTGTTGGAAAATCTCTTTCTTGTACATTTTTCATAAAGCTTATCTCTCCTTATACTTTGTAATTTTCTTGTAATTAAAATTATAGAAGATACAGTAGATGGAGAGTCAATAATATTTTTTACAATATGAAAAATAAAAAGCCCACGAAAATCCAAACTTTAAATTTTCGCAGACTTCATTGTCTAATGACTTAAATATTTTCTCCTCTTAAATAAGCTTTTACGTCTTCTTCAATTGGATCATATAAATCAGGTTTAATACCAATATATTTACATGCTTCATATAATACTGGAACTACATTTTTATGAATTCCTACACAATGATGTATATAAGGTCCTTCAACAATTTTTGCTTCAAGTCTCTTAATATTTTGTACTTCTACCCATAAATAAGTTCCCATACATTTTGGTCCATCAATTCCTTTAGCATTTCCTAATAGTAATGAATATTCTCCATTATCACCATCAAATCTAACTAAAGATACATCTCCATGTTTTGCTTCTGCTGTAAGGCTGCCTGGATGATCAAATGCAAGTGGATAAGTAAGTTTTGCTTTCTCTTTTGCAATAGATATTGGCCATGGTCCACAATGTTGCAATAATTCTCCATTCTCTACATCTGGATGACGGATTGTCCAATCTGCAAAGAAACTCCTAGTTTCATCCATTCCAGCTGCTTCAACCATTAGAGTAGTTATAGCACCATGAATATCTGTTTCACATACAACAGGAATTCCTTCATCATTTAAAAGAGAGTTTGCTGCACATGGCATAATTCCAAGTTCACTTTGAAGTTGATTCCAGCATTGAATTGCTACTGCCTTACATCCATATTTTTCAACTAAATTTTTCATTGCAACTTTTAATGCCGCAACATTTTCTAATTCATTATCTTTAATGCATATTTCCATATTGTCTTTGCAGTGAGAAACAACTTTCTTAACCTCTATCTTCTCTTCCTTTACACGTTTTACTTCATCAGTTAACTCTGGCATTGGAATTGGAGATAATTGAATATTGAATTTTTCAAGTAATTCTCCTTCATTACACATTGTACTCCAAAAATCATATGGTCTTGTAGATATTTGTAAAATCCTGATATTTTTAAATGTTTTCACAACATTACATACCGCCATGAAATCCTTTACTCCTCGCTCAAAGACAGGATCATTTAAACGACAATTAGTAAGGTATGTAAATGGTATATTAAATCTTCTTAATACCTTACCTGTTGCAAATAATCCACATTGAGTATCTCTTAATCTATTTCCATCTGCCTCTGGTCTCTCATCAAGTGGTCCCCATAATAACACTGGAACATTCATTTCTTTTGCAAGCCTTCCACATTCATATTCAGTTCCAAAATTACAATGTGGTAAAAAAAGCCCATCTATTTTTTCTTTTTTAAATTTTTCTGCAATTTTAATTCTATCATTATCATCATATAAAAGACCTTCTTCATTAATATCTGTAATATCTACAAATTCTACTCCTAATTCTTTAAGCCTCTGTGCCGTTAACCCTCTATACTTAATAGCATCTGGTGCACTAAATATACTTCTTCTTATTGGTGCAAAACCAATTTTAATTTTTTCCATATCGTCTACCTCCTATGTTTTGTATATTTTTTGTATAAACATATTATAGATAACGTTTAACTTTATTAAAATAAAAAATAAAGTAAAGTTAACTTTATTTCAACTAAATATTATTTAAATTAACTCAACCTACAATTAAGTATCTTATAATAATACTGTTCTTTTATATTTTAAATTATCTTAAGCAAAAAGTTGGGCTATTTTTATTGAAACCCAGCCAACCGGATTAACAAATGGAACATTTAGAGAGCTCATAATATCCATTCCAGCTGGAAATGTTGCATGAGAAGAAACAGCTGCCTGAGAATATACATCAGCCAAGTTAGTAGCTGCAAATAAAGCAAATGCCATCATAAAAATTCCCGCTACTAACATCCTTAATATATCTTTTTTACAATATGCAGCACCTACTGTAAATAAGAAAAGTAAAGATGATAAATCTACAAAAGGTAATACTTTATTATAAGGTAATACAATAGCTAACAATAACGTAATAGGTATCATTAAAAGTCCTGTAGCAATAACAGATGGATTTGCTGCTAAAATAGCTACATCCATTCCAATGTAAAATTTTCTATTAGGGAACTTTTGTTTAAGTTTTAATTCAACAGCATCTTTAATTACATTAAGTCCTTCCAATAATATCCCCACCATCCTTGGAAGCAATACCATAGCAGCAGATACTTTAACTGCTAGTGCTAAAATATTCCCAATATCACATTTAGCTAATAAACCAATTGCTGCGCCAAGAATAAATCCTATTACTGTACTTTCTCCAAGTACTCCAAATTTCTTAGTGATCTTTTCAGGATTAACTTCAATTTTCCTTAAAAATGGGATTTTTTCAAAAAACCAATCTACAGCCATAGTAAAAACTATCCATGGCAATGCAGAAACATGTGGAAACGATATGCCTTCACATCCAAATTCTTTTGAAACTTTACCTGCAGTCAAATCTGCAACTTTTAAACAAATTGCAAATAAAACTACCATAATTCCTATTGATATTGCTACACTTCCTGTTACTGCATAGATTATAGCATCTATACATAAATATAACCAATAATTAAAAATATCAATATCTACTGTATTAGTAAGCTTGAACACAAGCATAATAAAATTCACTACTAATAATGAAATAAAACCAATAACCATTATTGGGGATCCCCATCCTACTGTAGACGCTACTGGCCATCCTGCATCTAATACTTCTAACTTGACTCCAAGATTATTTGTCATAGATGTTACAACAGGCCCTAAATTATCTAATAAAAGATTAATGACAAGATTTAATCCTTCAAATCCAATTCCAACATAAAGAGCTGCTTTAAATGATTTTCCTATTTTTACTCCAAATATTATTCCTAAAAATAGGAATATAATTGGCATCATAACAGATGTTCCTAAACCTACTATATAGTTAATTACGCTCATCAACATTTCCTCCTTTTTATATCATTTATCTAATTACTTTTTCTACAACTATTTTCCACCCCATATATTTTTCTTCTCTTTCTTCTTTTGATATAGATGGTACAAACTTATTTCTCTTTGTTTCAACAAAAAGTTTTTCCTTTTCATAAAAGCCATTACAAATTCCAGCCATGTATCCAGCTCCCTGTGCAGAAGACTCTTCACATCTTGGCAATTTAACAGTTGTATTTAAAATATCACATTGAAATTTCATCAAATATTGATTTGCTGTTGGAGCCCCATCCACACATAATTCTTTTACCTTAATCTCTTTGTCTGATTCCATTGATTTAACCACATCTGTAATCTGATATGCAATTGATTCTAATGCTGCTTTTACAATTTCTTTTCTTCCAGTTGTTCTACTCATTCCTGTAATCATAGCTGTTGCATCACTTTTCCAATATGGTGCTCCTAATCCTGAGAATGCTGGAACTAAGTATGTTTTATCATTCTTATTTGCTTCATATGCTAATTCTTGTGTTTCACCTGCCGATTTAATTAAATCGATTTCATTTTTGAGCCAAGTAATTACAGCTCCAGTATAATTTATATTTCCCTCTAAGACATAATACACTTTACCGTCTAATCCCCATGCTAATGAAGTAACTAATCCAAATCGTGATTGAATTGCTTTTTCTCCAATATTCATCATTACTGAAGACCCAGTGCCATAAGTAGCTTTTACCATTCCTGCTTCAATACATGCTTGTCCAAATAATGCTCCTTGAGAATCCCCTATTATACTACATATAGGAATTGGAGTATCAAACAATCCCTCAAAACCTGTATCACCATAATGATGGCTAGAATCCTTTACTTCTGGAAGAGCAGTTTTATCAATATTGAACCAATTACAAATTTCTGCATCCCATTCAAGATCATGTATATTATAAAGCTGTGTTCTAGATGCATTTGAATAGTCTGTAGCATAAACTTTTCCTTTTGTAAGTTTATAAAGCAACCATGTATCAATTGTTCCAAAACATAAAGAACCTTCTTCTCTTTTTCTCTTTATACTTTCAACATTTTCTTGTAACCAAGCATATTTTGCTGCTGGGAAATATGGCGATAGGGGCATACCTGTCTTTTCCAATACCTTTTCAGAAACACCCATTTCTTTTACTTTTTCGCAAATATTTTCTGCTCTGCTGCATTGCCAAACAATTGCCTTCGCTAAAGGTTCTCCTGTTTCTCTGTCCCATGCAGCAGATGTTTCTCTTTGATTACTAATCCCAAGACAGGCAATTTGTTCTTTTTTAATTCCTGCTTTCTCTATAAGATTTTTAACAACTAAAATTGTATTTTTATAGATTTCTTCTAAATCATGAGAAACCCATCCTTTTTCATTTATATATTGCTTATGTGGTAAATCTGCACGACAAACAATATCTCCATTTTTATCAAATAGCAAGGCTTTTGTGCCTTGCGTACTTTGATCAATTGATAATACATATTTCTTTCTCATTTTATTTTCTAACCTCTCTATATAATAATTTTACAAATTTTTCTTTACCATATCTGCAATGCCTTCTGCATTCATATTATAGTAATCAAATACTTCCTTTGATGTACCCGTAATCACTGGAGCATCTGGTAATGCTATGTTAATTACCTTCTTTGGGCATTCACTACTAACTACTTGACTTACCATAGACCCAAGCCCACCATAAGGAGAATGTTCTTCTACTGTAATTACTAATTTTGCTTTTTTAGCTGCTTTAACAATAGCTTCTCTATCTAATGGTTTTATACAATACATATCTAATACTGTTGAACTTATACCTTCTTTTTCTAATAATTCAGCTGCATCTACTGAAGGCTGTACCATTTCTCCACATGCGATAATTACTACATCATTACCATCACATACAACAGTTGCCTTATCCATTTCAAAAGGACAATTATTCTCTTCATAAATATCCTCCACTGAATTTCTTCCTACACGTATATATGCAGGTTTATTATCTTTTAATAATTCAGTAAAAAGTTTTTCTGTCTGCAAATGATCACTTGGAATATATACACGCATATTTGGTATTGCTGATAATGCTGCAATATCTTGTGCAGAATGATGGCTCATACCAAGTGCACCATAACTTATTCCTCCACTAATCCCTATTAATTTGACATTTGTATTGGAATATGCCACATCTATCTTGCATTGTTCATAGCTACGAGTAGACAAGAAGCATGCTGGTGATGCTGCAAATGACTTCTTTCCACATTTTGCAAGTCCTGCTGCTACACTAACAAGATTCTGTTCCGCAATTCCCATTTCAATAAACTGTTCTGGATAAGTATTAACAAAATCAGTCAATGAAGCAGAACCTCTAGAATCACTACAAAGAACTACAATATCTTTATCCTTTTCTGCCTCTTTTACTAGTACATTACATATTGCTTTACGATTTGCTATTTTATTCATAACTAAATTAACTCCTTTCTTTCTTCAAAGTCCTTCATAATTTGTTTGTACTCTTCTTCATTTGGTAAATGATGATGCCATGCTGCTTTATTTTCCATAACTGCAGAACCTTTTCCTTTAACTGTATTTGCAATTACTACAGACGGTTTATATTTTGTGACTTTTGCTTCTTCAAATGCTGCATTAAGTTGTTCAATATCATTTCCATCTTTCACTTCAATAACATGCCATCCAAAACTTGCAAACCTCTCTCCAAGATTTTCATGTGCCATAACATCTTCAGTATTTCCAGAAATCTGTAGATGGTTTCTATCAATAACAGCACATAGATTATCTAATTTATATTGATTTCCAGCCATTACCGCTTCCCAAATAGAACCTTCAGCTAATTCTCCATCTCCCATTACTGTATAGACTCTTGCATTACTTTTATTCATCTTCTGTGCTAATGCCATACCAACACATACAGGAAGGCCATGTCCTAAAGAACCTGAATTCATCTCAATACCATCAAGTTTATTATTAGGATGTCCAATATATTTAGATCCAAATTTACTAAAATTTAATATTACTTCATCTATATTTAAAAAACCTTTTTTAGCTAATAATGCATAATAAGCTTCAACTGAATGTCCCTTACTTAAAATGAAAAGATCTCTGTTTTTCTCATTCATATTTTCAGGGCTAATGTTCATCTGTTTAAAATATAATGTAACTAAAATTTCCATAACACTCATATCTCCACCAATATGTCCTCCCTTTCCTTCAACAATCATATTTACTGCATCTTTTCTTAAATCATATGCCATTTTTTTTAATTCCTTCATGACTATATATCCCCCTTCTAACAAAGATATCTTTCTCTTCTAAAACAAAGTATACGTATTCATTAACTTTATTTCAATTTGTTATAAAGTAATTTTCACTTTATTCTAACTTTATTTTTTCTTAGACAAAAAGTTGTTTTCTATATATAATGTATCTATAATATCATTCCGATAACTGGATAATCTTATAGATATTTCAACATAAGACATAAAGAAATAGTATGTACTATTTCTCTACTGAGTTGTATGTGATTTATCTAGTAACAAAGTTTTAACTTAAAATGATAAGAGTTAAGCAGAACACCCTCATATTAGAATTAAGGAGGTATATTTATGTCTATCACAGCAAAAAAATTATCTGAAATACTTGGATTATCAGCTACTGCAATATCTATGGCTCTTAATAATAAACCAGGTGTAAGCATAGAAACTCGTCAAGCTGTTATTAAGGCTGCTGAAAAATATGGATATGACTTTTCAAAATTATCACTAAAATCCACACCTGAAGGTGAAATATATATTATATTTTATATCTCTGCCAATGCTATTATTTCTTATTCTCCTATTTTTGATGAGCTGCAAAATGGCTTAGTGAGAGAACTAAAAAAAGAAAATTATCGTATGAAAATATTATATTTTTATGAAAAAACAGATGATATCAATATTTTTCTTGGCGATATTAGAACATCTGACTGCATCGGCATTGTCCTTCTAGGAACTGAGCTGTCTGAAAATGCTGCTAAACAATTTTTATCGCTGTCTATTCCTACTGTAATTCTAGACTCTTATTTTAAATGCTTAGATTGCAACCACATTTTAATTGATAACTATCAAGGTGGGTATATTGCTACAAATTATTTAATTGCACATAGACGTCACCAGCCAGGACTTTTAAAATCAACTTATTCTTTGCATAATTTTAGAGAAAGGGAATTAGGTTTTCGTGAAGCTCTACAAGCAAATGGAATGTCTTACTCCTGCTCAGTTGTTCATACATTATCTCCATCTATTGAAGGTGCCTTTTCTGACATGTTAGAATTGTTAAATCAAAATGTTTTGCTCGCAAATTGCTATTTTGCAGAGAATGATTTAATTGCAATTGGAGCCATGAAAGCCTTTAAGTCTAAAGGTTATCGCATACCACAAGATATTGGAATTATAGGCTTTGATAATATTTCAGAAAGTCTTGTTGTAGATCCACCTTTAACAACTGTTAACGTTTCACGAATATATATGGCAGAATTTGCAGTAAAATCACTATTAAACTCTATAAAAAATCCTATTTCTTATACACATAAAATACAGATTTCAACTGCACTAATAGAACGATCTTCTATATAAACGAAATGATCTCTTTAAAATCCAATAGGATTTTAAAGAGATCGCTATGTTTGCTCTGTTATAAATTATTCTTTATTATTTTTCTGGATCTAATCCACTAATTATTCTTTGTGCATCATCAGAAGATAAGTCATAGTCTAAAAATTGCTTATAGAATTCTTGAGTTTTTTTAACCAAATCTAAATCCTTGAACAAATCTGGATAAAAAGTTTTTGCTGCCCAAAGGATTTGTAAAGCCTCTTCAGCACTGTATCTATCCCAATTGAATGTTCCAACTGGATTAGAATAAATTTGGTTATTTTTCACTGCAGAAAGACTTGACCATGTAGGGTCATTTTCTATAGCTTCTTTTCCTTTGCTTGCAGATGTCCCACCAATTATAATTACATCAGGATTTGATTTGATTATATCTTCCATTGTTATTGTAATCATATTCCCTTCTGTATTTATAGCATTTACACCACCAGCTAAATTAATCCATTCATCTATCATTGATTTCTTACCATCTACTTTAAGAAGATCAGTTCCATCAACTATATGTAAGACCTTTGGTCTTTTCTCTTCTAGCACATTTTTTGTACGTTCTGACACATAACTTATGTTTCCATCTAAATATTTTAAATATTCATCAGCTTTTTTTTCGGCATCTTCTCCTATTACTTGTGCTGTAAGCTTTACAGTCTCCCTCATTTGATCGAAATTTTGAAACATAACCTTTACAGCTTTTATACCAGCATTACGTGCTGATTCAATTTGTGAATCTGTTGAAGAAAGAACTACATCAGGTTTTAAGGACATTAATTCTTCTATTTGTACATCATTCCCATTAAGAGGTGATTTTACTTCTTTTATACGTGGATAAACCTTATCAAACCATGCTATTTTTTTTACATTATCTGTAGTTGCAACTAGCTTATCAGCACCTCCTAGTAATAGTACAATTTGATTATTTGCATGCCACAAATCTGCAATTTTAGTTACTTTGTTTGGAATTTGTACTTCAGTTCCTCCTTGGTCTTTAACAGTTCTTGTATCTATTTGTTCACCTTGATTAGTTTTACTTGTAGTACATCCAGCTAAAGTTGCTGTTATTGTAATTACTGAAATCATTACTACAAGTAATTTCATTACTTTTTTCATATTTATTCTCCCCATATAGTATATTTTTTGTACCTTAACATATTTATAAATGCTGTTTTACTAATCATCACTTTTTCCTTTGTAGCAGGTATAATTATAAATTTTCAGAAACGCATACCATCCGGTCTATTTCACTCATGTATATTAATCTTAATTTAGTTTTATATACTTCACTAAGAATGTCTTCTTTTATAATTTCTGTTACTAAACCAATTTCCATGTTTCCATCTGTATTTAATATTCCCACATGCCCTCCTAAAAGTATTGGATGATTCGGATTATGAGTAGTCATTATGATTGAATATCCATTTTCTGAAAGCTGTTTTACAATTCTCATTATCTTTAGTTGATTACCATAGTCTAAAGCTGATGTAGGCTCATCAAATATAATTAATTTAGGCTGCTGCACAATAGCCCTTGCAATATTAGCTAATTGTCTCTGCCCTCCACTAATATTACTATAAGATTTATTATAGTAATGATTTATTTCTAACATATCAATAGCTTCATCAACAATTTTATAATCACTTTTAGCTGGCATTAAAAACATTCCAAGATGTGGTGCTCTCCCCATTGCAATATAGTCTCGTACAGAATATCCATAACTATTAATGCTAGTTTGTGGTACATAAGCAACCTTTTGAGCTTTTATTTTAGAAGGTATTTTTATTATATCCTTCCCCTCCAATAGAATTTGTCCATTATTTGTTTGAAACAGTCCAGCTATACAATTTAACAAAGTCGATTTACCTGCTCCATTGGGCCCTAAAATAGTAAAAATTTCTCCTTCTTCAATAGAAAATGAAATGTCTTTAATTATTGTAGATGAACTTTTATATCCATATGAAATATTATTTACTTCCAATAATTTCCCCATAACTTTCACATCCTTATATTTCATAATTTTAACTTTCCATCTTCTGTTTAATTAACATCCAAGCAAAAAATGGTGTGCCAATCAATCCGGTTAAAATCCCTAATGGAATCTCTCCTACTGAAATTGTTCTTGCTAAGGTATCGATAATTAGTAAGAAACCTCCACTCATTATTGTAGCAACTGGTAAACATCTCACATTGTTATTTCCAACTACCATTCTCGCAAGATGAGGCATTACAAGACCAATCCATCCAATAGTACCACTAATACATACAGACGATGCAGTCAAAATAGTTGCACATAGTACTGCTAGTCCTTTTTCAATTCTCAAGTTTACGCCAAGTGAACGTGCCTCATTGTCACCTAATGAAAGTATATTTATTCTCCATCTCAAGCAAATAAGAATACTAGCTGCTATAATAATAATTGGAGCAGTTTTTAAAAGACTGCCATATGTAACTTTTGCAATGCTACCTAGTTGCCAGTATGTAATGTCTGCAAGTTGTGTTTCTGGATTTGCTATATATTTGATAAATCCAAGTACAGAAGACATAAATCCACTTACAATGACTCCTGAAAGTACTAACATAATAGTAGAATCTCGTTTCATAATTCTAGGAATTAACATAGTTATAGCTACAGTAACTATACCAAAAATAAACGCTAATATTTGAATTCCATAAATGTTCTGACCTAATAGGATTGCAATAGCTGCGCCTACACATGCTCCACTTGAAACCCCTAAAATATCTGGTGACACTAACGGATTTTTAAAAATACCTTGAAACGTGATCCCTGATAGTGATAAAGCACCTCCAATTAAAATTGCTACAATAATTCGTGGTAACCTTAAGTTAATTATTACATTATAAGTAACATCATCAATTTTAACATCAGGAATAAAACACTTTGGAACTATAACCTCCATCACTTGGGATAATGATATATTATAACGCCCAACACAAAGCGAAATTAAGGATAAAAAAAATACAGTAGTACTAGTTATTATTACTACCGCTCGAAGAGATCTTCTATCAGATACTATTGCATCTTTGCTATATATTTTTCTTTTTTCTTCCATCTTAAGTTAAAACACTCCTCCATTTTATTTGCCTCAAATAATTATTAATCTAATATAAATCATTTCTTATAAATCAATTTAACATATTAATCCATATGTGTCCAGATTATTCCATGATATTCCCCTGATTCTCATATTTTGGAACATAATATATAAATTGATACACTTATTTCATTTATTATTTAATAACTCAATTATTTTTGATAGATATTATTCATTCTTTAATTAATCTATTCATAAAAAAACTCAGTATTAGTATAATCAAATAAAAAAGAAGAAGGAGAAATGATATATGAGTAATATAAGAGTAATTATTATGGATGTAGATGGTACATTAACTAATAATAAAAAAGTAATTACTAAAAAAACTAAAGATGCTTTAATCAAAGCACAAGATAATGGTGCTATCTTAATTCTAGCATCAGGAAGACCTACATCTGGATTAATGGATTTTGCCAGAGAATTAAAAATGGATAAAAATCATGGACTTTTAGTTTCTTTTAATGGAGCTAAGGTTGTTGATTGTGAAACTAATAAAGTTTTATTTAATGAAACTATGAGCGTTGAACAAGGACAAGCAGTTCTTGAGTATATGAAGAAATTTGATGTTAAACCTATGATTGACAAGGGTGACTATATGTATGTTAATGATGTTTTCAACAATCAGATACATTACAATGATACACTTATTAACATAATTCAATATGAATCTCGTGGTGGTAAATTTAAGTTATGTGAAAAAGATGATTTAGCATCTTTTGCAGACTATCCATTAAATAAAATTTTAACTGCTGGCGACCCTGAATATCTACAGGAACATTACAAAGAAATGATGGAACCATTTAAAGACTCTTTAAGTTGTATGTTTACTGCCCCTTTCTACTTTGAATTTACTGCTAAAGGAATTGATAAGGCTAAAGCATTAGATACTATACTAATTCCTATGGGATATAAAAAAGAAGAAATGATTGCTTTTGGCGATGGTCACAATGATGCGTCAATGGTCAAATATGCTGGTATAGGAGTTGCCATGGCTAATGCTGTAGATGATTTAAAAGCTGTAGCTAATGAAATTACTTTATCTAATGAAGAAGATGGTATTGCTTATACTCTAAGTAAATACATCTGGTAAATATGGATATAAGAAAAAATAAAGTTATAATTTCATTGAGATTTTATCTCTTGAAAAGAAATGAAGTGTAAAGTGAATACAGAAAATATTAATAAAAAAGAATTTTATTCTACATTGTTTGCATTGATAATACCAATAGCTTTTCAAAATTTAATGACTTCAGCAGCAAGCTTTGTAGATGTTATGATGCTTGGATATGTGAATCAAGCATCACTTTCTGGAGTATCCTTAGCAAATCAGATACAGTTTATTTTAAACCTTATTTTCGCGGGGTTAACAATAGGTACAACAATGTTAGTATCACAATATTGGGGTAAGGGAGACAAATTAGTTATTAATGAAATACTTGGTATAGCTCTAAAGATATCTATCTGTATAACAACAGTATTCTCAATCAGTTCCTATTTTTTCCCTAAGCTTTTGATGCAAATATTTACCTCTGATATGGAACTTATAGAGATAGGAGCATCTTTTCTTAAAATAATCAGTATATCTTATATTTTTATGAGTATTTCACAAATGTATCTTTGTGTTATGAAAAGCATGGAAAGAATTAAGCTTAGTGTATTTATAAGCTCTCTATCTTTACTATTAAATATTTTTCTTAATGCAGTATTTATATTTGGACTATTTGGGGTACCTAAAATGGGGGTAATTGGTGTTGCAATAGCAACAACCATTGCAAAAGCTGTTGAATTAGCATGTTGTATTCTTGATTCATTTTATTTTAAAACCATAAGTTTAAAACCTTATTACATTTTTAAACACAATCCAGTACTTTTTAAAGATTTTCTCCATTATTCAATGCCAGTGTTAGGAAATGAAATTATTTGGGGAATTGGATTTACAATGTATTCAGTAATTCTTGGGCATCTGGGTGGTGATGTAGTGGCAGCAAATTCTGTAGCTACTGTAGCAAAAAATCTCGCCACTATAGTATGCTATGGTATTGCTAGTGGAGGTGCTATACTTCTTGGTAATGTACTTGGAAAAAATCAGTTAAACCTTGCTAAGGATTATGCATTACGACTATTTAAGGTAAGTCTTATTTCTGGTATAGTTGGAGGAATTATAATAATACTGCTACGACCTTATATCTTAAATATGGTTTCATTATCAGAAACTGCTTATCAGTATCTGAATGATATGCTTTTTATCAGCGCATATTATGTAATTGGAAAAGCTGTTAACACTACAGTTATTAGTGGTATTTTCTGCGCAGGTGGAGATTCACGATTTGGCTTTGTTTGTGATGCAATTGATATGTGGGCTTTTTCAGTTCCATTAGGCTTTTTATGTGCTTTCGTTTTTAAACTTCCTGTTATGATAGTATATTTCATAATTTGTTTAGATGAATTTGTTAAAATGCCATTTGTATATAGACACTATAAAAATTATAAATGGCTAAAGAACATAACTAGAAATTTTTAAATGGTAATAACCAAAATATACCCAATAGTAAAGAGGAGGATTTTTGAGATGAGTCAAAGAGAAAATATAGCTAATGGAAAACTTTTCACCGATATGTGTGAAGGTTTACCAGAAGAGAGATTGAATGCAAAAGAATTAGTATATGAATTTAATCATACACGACCTTCAGATATAGAAAAACGAATCAAGCTAATGAATGAAATGTTCGGATTATTAGGAGAGAATTGTTGGGTAGAACCTCCAATTAATTTATGTTATGGTACCAATGTCTTTATTGGAGATAATTTTTATGCTAATTATAATTTATCTCTTATAGATGATTATAAAATCACTATAGGAAATAATGTATTAATAGCTCCCAATGTAACTATTGCAGTAACAGGGCACCCTGTTCATCCTGAGCTTCGTCAACATGGAGAAATGTATGCATTTCCAGTAACTATTGAAGATTATGTGTGGATTGGAAGTGGTGTAATTATATGTCCTGGAGTAACTATTGGAAAAAATTCAGTTATTGGTGCTGGAAGTGTAGTGACAAAAGATATTCCTGCAAATTCTATAGCAGTGGGAAATCCTTGTAAAGTAATACGTGAAATAAATGATAATGATAAAATTTATTATTATAAAAATCTAAAAGTTGAATAAAATTAACAAAATAAGTTAATAAAATACTGTATAATGTTCATGAGGTGATCTTCATGAACATTTTTAGTAAATTAAATAAATTAACCAACTTAACTGAAAATGAGAAAACTCTAGTCAACTATATGCAAGATAATCCTGAAACTTTTGTGAAAATGAGTGCTCTTGAAATTAGTGAATCATGCTTTATTTCAACCTCAACTATTTATAGACTATGTCAAAAATTAGATTTATCAGGACTATCAGAATTAAAAGTTCAAGTATCTGTATCTATTAACGAATATTTAAAAGAAAAAAGCCCAATAGATTATAACTATCCATTTAAGCAAAATGAAACACAAAATCAAATTGTACTGAAAATGAAGGAATTATATGAACAAACATTAGTATCTTCATTAAATTTAATAGATTTAGAGCAACTAAGATTAATTGCTACTGTTTTAAAAAAGGCACAGCACATTGATTTTTATACATCTGCTGGAAATCTATATTTTGCAGAGAACTTTAAATTTCAAATGCAAGAAATTGGGACCTTTATTAATGTTCCAATAGAAGAGTATCATCAACTCTTAACTGCATCTACTAGCAATGAAAATCATGTTGCCATAATAGCTTCCTTTGAGGGTAGAGGAATAATAATAAAAGATATAGCTAATGTATTAAAAGAAAATAAAACACCAATTATATTAATATCTTCTACAAATGAAAATCCTCTTACTAAATATGCAAACTATCAATTGTATTTAAGTTCAGATGAAAACCACTATAATAAAATTTCATCTTTTTCAACACGATTATCTTTATTGTATATTTTAGATTCTATATACACATGTTATTTTAAATTTGACTATGACAAAAATGTACAATATAAACTTAATGCGTATAAACGATTATCTGAAAAGCAAGTATAGATAGTGAAAGTAAAGGAAAAGAGCTAATCTTATCATTGCTAGGTATAAAGAAATCCCCCTAGAAATGGTAGATATAGCTCTGAAATGTTGAAATTAAAAGAGAAATTTTATTTAGATTTTATGGAAATCTCTAATTAAAATTCATTATTATTTTTGCCCAATTAAGTAAATTCCTATCATACCATATCACTTTACGATTCCTTATAGATATTATTTACTCTATATAAATTGAAAAACTAAATATCAAAATCAAATTTTAGCTGTATCTTTTTGCCTTTAAAACAACAAAAACCCTTGAAATCAAGGGTTTTACATTGTATCACAATCTCGGTGATTATTTGGTGGAGGCGAGGGGTCAGTGGCATCCATTATTACTAATGGTCCTGACTATATCTTATACAAGTATCCTTGTATCTTGGCGTATTATGAAAGCTCAATATAGTTTAACGTCTTTCATCCTAGTATTCCATAACTAAAAGCTTTAGGAACCTATAAGTCGATACGAGGCTGTTAGGTTTCCCTACATACCTCTCGGTATTACCGTCAACGTCACTTGCTACGGTTTCACCGATAAAGCCAAGTTATCACTTATGTATTGCTACATAAGGCGACTCTATTGAATCGAACCCCTGTCCGAAAGCAGACCAGCTTGACTTTCTACGAGCGTAGTCTGTATATTAAATTTCGCTCCTTAGAACCCCTACAGACAGGAGACTAATTCGCTAGCTTCATAAATACCCCTCTAGCTCAAAGCTTTGCTAGGCTTCGTTTCCTACTTAAATGACACCCGTGATCCAAGCCGTAGGCAGCCTGGGCGGATGAGCGGCTATATTAAGCTGCTAATGCAAAATTGTCTTCTGCGTTTATCTTTAATGCATACTTGATTATCGAGGGAACATGCTTACCTCGGCCCGCTTATCAAACCCACCTTACCCCCGTCGAAGCCATAACGCCCCCATGTTTGTAAGAAGAATTCTCAAAACCTTGCTATTCAGTTTTAATTTCTTCAGTAACTAGATTATATATCACTTAATTTTGCATGTCAAATGTTAATGACTTCATTGTTTTCTAATAACTTTAGGGACAATCAAAAAAATAACAAGTCAATCCGCCAGAATATTTCCCATCATCCTGTGTCAGCAGATTGCCCTAATAGCCAGCTATGAGACCAATCTGCTTCCTTGCCTGATGAAAAATATTCATGGCAAATTTGGACTTGTTATTTATTTTCATGTCCCTTAGACTTTACATCTTTTAAATGTAAAAAAATAAAATATTTAATATAAATTTCACCTATAACTACTTTCATCTTCATGATGTGTTTATTACCATCATAAAAATAGCTTAAAATGCTAATACTATCCTTATTCCACGGAAAAGGAGGAAAAAGAATGTCACTTTGGTTTCATGACTTTAAAGCATTCATTAAAGAAAACTATATAACCTTAAAAGTTTTTTTCTTAATCTTTATTTTATTTTACCTACTAACAGGCGCTATTATTTTAGTTTCCAAAGATTATCCCAGAACCACCAGTTATGCTAACAGTTTTAATGCATGCACAAATGCAAAAACCATAAAAGCAGTCAATCCTGATATTGATCCTGCAGAAATTCCTGATGATCAAGAGGCCTTAAAGGCCTCTATTTCCACCTTCTTTAACAAACTCTACTCTACCCGTAATTCTTCTTTCATTACAGGTAATGTAGAAAATCTCTATAATTATTTTATTATGAACACTAATGATGGTAGTTATTCTTTGCACCATGAATTTAAGCGAATTGCATATTTAAGAGATTGGGCTAATGAACGTAATATTACTTTTACTTCAATTACATCTTACCCTAACATTCGATATATTAGAGGTGGTCCTAATACTTTTAATATACGAGTAGATGAAGAATATAAATTTGAATATGTATATAATGATGAACCTGATGTAAAAAATGAATTTGGAGTATCTTTATTTCATATAATTAAGTTAAATAAAAATAACACTTCATATAAAATAGCAAATGATTATTATTTAGATTGTTTTGAAGATGGACTAAAAAGATATTCATTTACTTTAAAAGAAAAAGAGATTCCCATAACAAAAGAATCTACTTATAATATAAATTTAAAAAGAAATGATGTTAAAACTCCTAAAAATAAAAAATTAAATAGAGAAGCTTGCAAAGGATATGCTAATAAATATTGTGGTGTAACATGGGCCAGTAAAAACCCTACCAAATATAACAAAAAATATTTTAACTTCACAGGCTCTGGTGGAAATTGTACAAATTATGTGTCTCAGTGTCTTGGAGATAAAGAAGGTGGTGCTCTTCCTAATGACTCTAGTTGGTACTTTGTAACTCAAAAACAAGAAGGAAGCGTTGCTTGGCTTAATGCTGATGGATTCAAAAATTATATTTTATATAGTGGTAAAGGTAAGGTAGTTAAAAAAGCTGACTTTCCTAATTCTCTAAAACCCCTTAAGGATGGAAGCTTTGTATTTAAAAATCTTTATGTTGGAGATCTTGTTTCTTATGATAAGAAAAATGATATTGATCATAATGCTATAATCACTGGATTTGATTCTAAAGGTTATCCCCTAATAAATTCTCATACTGTAGATAGATATCAAGTTCCATTTGATTTGGGTTGGGGTGATAAGGATATTAACTTTTACTTTATACATGTGGTGGCCTAAAACTAGACAATATATGTAATATGTTGTAAACTATATATTAGAAACGATTATTTAGCCCAACAATTTTTTTATATACAACTTTACATTTCCACCCAAAAATGTAAAAATAAAAAAGAGGATTAAACTTAAGCCCAACTTAGTTTTAACCCTCTTTTTAATTTTAGTATTTACTTCTTTCTTTCATTTCCCTATCAATATCTCTCTTATGAGCCTTTTCAAGCATTGCATCTCTCTTGTCATAATTCTTCTTACCTCTACAAATTCCAAGAGCTACCTTAACCCTTCCATTCTTAAGATATAATGATAATGGTACTAAAGTATATCCATCTCTTTGAACTAATCCAGATAATCTAAATATTTGTTCCTTATGAAGTAGCAGCTTTCTCTCCCTTAAAGGATCTACATTAAATATATTTCCTTGTTCATAAGGGCTTATATGCATGTTTTTAATAAACATTTCACCATTCCATATATCTCCATAACAATCTTTTAAATTACACTTACCATTTCTTATAGATTTAACTTCTGTTCCAACTAAAGCAATACCTGCTTCTATTGTTTCTTCTATAAAATAGTCATGTCTAGCTTTTCTATTTTCAGCTAAAGAATTACTATTTTTCTTTCTAACCATCTTCTCACCCACTTTAGGTATATTTTTTTATATAATCTTAATTATAATATATCATCATTCTTTTCTTCAACTTCTTCTTTTAAATCTTGTTTTACTTCTGGTAACTTTTCTATAAGTTCCTTTGTAGCTTTAATTTCTTGTCTTGTATATTCATCTTCTAGCATCTCAAAGAAAATTTCACGATTTGGAATATCTACTCTGCTACATTTAACCTTAACAGAATCTCCAAGTCTATAAACCTTCTTAGTTCTTTCTCCTATTAAGCAAAGATGAGCTTCATCATAAATATAATAATCATCATCTAAAGCTGTTATATGAACTAAACCTTCTATAGTATTAGGAAGCTCTACAAACATACCAAATGAAGTAACAGAAGAAACTATTCCTTCAAATTCTTCACCAATTCTATCAAGCATATATTCAGCTTTCTTTAAATCATCAACTTCTCTTTCAGCTTGTTGTGCAACTCTTTCAGTTTCTGATGACTGCCTTGCTGCATAATCAACTAAGGTTGTAAGCTTCTTATGTCTTCCTTCATCTATTTTCCCATTTATATGTTCCTTAATAATTCTATGAATTTGTAAATCTGGATATCTTCTAATTGGTGATGTAAAGTGGCAATAATACTTAGCAGCTAACCCAAAGTGCCCTGTACATTCTGGAGAATATCTAGCTTGCATCATACTTCTTAAAAGTAATGTACTTACTACAGTTTCCTCCTTTTTACCATGAACTTTCTCTAAAATCTCTTGAAGATTTCTTGGCTTAATTTCTCCAGTCCATTTAATTATATATCCAAGATTATATATAAATTCTTTGAATTTTTCTAATTTTTCTTCATCTGGATCTTCATGAATTCTATATACAAATGGCATATTGGCCCAATACATAGTTTCAGCTATTGTTTCATTACAAACAAGCATAAACTCTTCTATTATTCTATTTGCAATTTCTCTTTCATAAGGCTTAACATCTATAGGCTTACCAAACTCGTTTAATATAATTTTAGATTCCTCAAAATCAAAATCTATAGCCCCTCTTTTTAACCTCTTATTATTTAAAATATTACAAAGCTCCTCCATTGTTTTAAAGTCATCCACAAGGTCACTATATCTCTTTATAAGTTCTTCATCATTATCCTTTATAATCTTTGTAACATCTGTATATGTCATTCTTTCATTTGTTCTAATTACAGATTCCATTATTTCACTATCAAGAACTTTTCCATTGTTATCTATAACCATAAAACAACTCAAAGCAAGTCTATCCACTTTAGGATTAAGTGAACATATTCCATTAGAAAGTTTTTTAGGAAGCATTGGAATAACTCTATCTATTAGATAAACTGATGTACCTCTATTTAAAGCCTCTTTATCAAGAGGATTCTTTTCTCTTACATAATGTGTAACATCAGCTATATGAACTCCTAATTTATATCTTCCATTATCTAATTTTTCTATAGATACAGCATCATCTAAATCTTTAGCATCCTCTCCATCTATAGTAACCATAGTAACATCTCTAAGGTCAGTTCTTCTCTTATATTCTTTTGGTTCTATCTCTTCTTCAATTCCTTCTGCAAAATTTAATACCTTAGAAGGGAATTCTTCTGGAAGCCCAAACTTCTTTATAATAGTTAGTATATCTAAGCCTTTATCACCTTTTTTACCTAGTACTTCTACTACTATCCCTTCTGGACTTCTTCTTTTTTCTGGCCATTTAGTGATTTCTACAACTACAACATCACCATTTTCTGCTCCATTTTTGTCTTTTTTAGATACAAATATATCTTGACTTATTCTTGTATCTTCTGCTACAACAAATCCAAAATTTCTACTATCTTCATACACTCCAATTATCTTAGAGTTTCCTCTTTCAATAACTTGGACTACTTCTCCTTCTCTCTTCTTTCCATTTTTATCTTCCCTTGTAACTTGAACAAGTATTCTATCTCCATTCATAGCTCCATTCATAGAAGATCCTGGTATAAATACATCCTTTTCTCCTTCTTTTTCAGGAATAAGGAATCCGAATCCTTTTGCATGTGCTTGAAGTTTTCCTGTGACAAGTCCTAATCTTTCTGGTAAAGCAAATTTATCATTCTTAGTTCTAATAATAATTCCTTCCTTTTCCATAGTTCTTAAGACCTTTTTAAAGGCTTTATATTCATCTTTATTTATATCAAATACTGCTACTAACTCTTGGATATCCATAGGTCTATATGCTTCTTCTCTCATGAATTCCAACAAAGCTTTTTTTATTCCCATTAATTTACCTCCTACTAAAATATATATCTATATTTTAGCCAATCTTTCCTTTTCTTACTCTTAAGTATATATTACCATAATTAAAGACTTTAATGCTTTTTTATTAGGAAAATTAAGAAAAAAGTAGACTTCATCTAGAAATCTACTTTTTTCTTATTATAATCCAACTTTTTCAAGAGCTTGTCTTATGTCATTAATAAGATCTTCTGCATCTTCAATACCTACACTAAGTCTAAAGAATCCATTATGAAATTCCTTTGGATATAAATATTGTCTTTCATCATCTTCTCCTAAAAATACTATCAAGCTTTCATCATGTCCTAAAGAAACAGCTGATGTTATCACCTTTAGATGACTTACAAATTTATTATGAGTATCATGATTAGCCTTCAATCCAAAAGAAAGAACTCCTGAAAATCCACTCATTTGCTTCTTAGCAATTTCATATCCCTTATGACTTTCAAGTCCTGGATATGCTACAAACTTTACAGAATCTAAACTTTCTAAGTATCTAGCTATTTTCAAAGCATTTTCATTATGCTGTCTCATTCTTAGTGGCAATGTAACTGTACCTCTCATTATTAGCCAAGCGTTGAAAGGACTTATTGTCCCTCCAAGGTTAATCATTGCATCTGCTCTGATTTTATCAATTATCTCCTTAGGCCCAATTACTGCTCCTCCCATTGCATCTCCATGTCCATTTATATATTTAGTTAAACTCTCTATAACCAAATCTGCACCTAATTCAATTGGTCTTTGGTTATATGGTGATGCAAAAGTGTTATCAACTGAAAGAAAAACATTGTTTTTATGAGCTATTTCTGCGATAGCTTTTATATCTGAAATCTTTAAAGTTGGATTTCCTGGTGTCTCTATATGTATTAGCTTTGTATTTGGTCTAATAGATCTTCTTATAGCTTCAATATCACCAGTATTTACAATTGTTGTTTCAACTTTATACTTATTATTTAAAAGTTCATTTAGTAATCTATATACTGCAATATAAGTAACATCTGAAAAAATCACATGATCTCCTGCATTTAACAATGTGAAAAACACACTAGACAATGCTGCTACTCCACTTGCAAGCGTAACACAATCTTCTCCATTTTCTAACGAAGCCAATTTTTCTTGTAAGTATTGTTGATTTGATCCTCCATTTCTTGTATAAAGAGCCTTTCCAGCACTACTCCAATTTAAATCTGTTGGATCATAAGGCAGTTCATAACTATTTGCCATAGTAATTGGTCTTTTTATTGCCCCAGTATCTTTATCAACATCGTTGCCAGTATGTACTGCACGTGTTAAAAATCCATATTCTCTTCCATAACTTCTCTCTGTCATAAATAATGCCCCCTTTTATATAATTATATTATTCGTAAAAGATTAGTATGTATTCTTTTAATTGATTATATTCTTGCTAGATATTATTGTCAATTAGTCCTATTATTTATTTTTGTCACAAAGTAATATATTATGGCTGTAATAAATGAAAATATACTATTTATAATCAAGTCTAACATTGTATCTTCAAACCCATTATCAAGCATGTCTGTTTTTAATAATAAATCTCCAAAATACTCAAAAACTTCCCATAAAGTTCCTGAAGCAATTGAAAGAGAAAATGCAAATATAGCAATTAAAATAGCAAATCGTTTCTTAGTTGCATCAAACTCTTTTGAAAATACACCTTTAACCAAATATACTCCTATAATAACTGTATAAGCACCAAATGTACCATGAAGAAATAAATCCCACCACCAAATCATCTCATAAAACTTCATTATTTCTCCAAAATAAAGTGAAAATGTAATGAACCAAACTGCTAATATTTGAAAATTGAAAGGTAATAATATTTTTCTTCTATTAGCCCACTTAGTTAAAATGAAAGGTATTGGTATACATGCAATGGCTAAGCATGTTTGAGCTAACTCTTTCCATTGACTTAAAATAATATCAATAATTCCTGTGTATATTAGTATTACTTCAAACAATATTGCTATAACAATGGCTGCTTTGCTTTCTCTATTATGCATAAATATCTACTCCTCTTAATTAATAATCAAAACTAATATTCCTACTTATAGCCTTTCCTACAATATGTTAAAATATTAAACTTAACACCACTTATTCACTCCAGATTTACAAGTTGATTTTTTATATTTCTTTTCTTCTAATAGATAAACAGTTATAATATACGAAAGGAGGTGGCTTTTTGCATAAAAAAATCGTATATTTTGTCACATTAATAACATTCTTAGTTACACTTAGTGGTTGTAATAATAAAAGCTATGAAGAAAATAACAACTCTACTAACTCTGAATCTACTGAAACACCTGAAGTTAAACCAGATCCCATAAAAGAGCAAATTAGTAAA
Organism: Clostridium sp. SHJSY1; assembly: GCF_031626875.1. Classification (NCBI taxonomy): domain Bacteria; kingdom Bacillati; phylum Bacillota; class Clostridia; order Eubacteriales; family Clostridiaceae; genus Clostridium; species Clostridium sp. SHJSY1. The sequence goes on along the minus strand of NZ_JANDMF010000015.1, from coordinate 1,644 downwards.
ATGACTATAGATGAAAAAATAGGTCAAATGATTATAGTTGGACTTGATGGTTATTCAATGGATGATAATGCAAAAAAAATGATTGAAAATTATCATGTAGGTGGTTTCATATTGTTTTCTAAGAATGTAAAAGATTCTGCTCAAGTAGTCTCTTTAACTAATTCTTTAAAGCAAACCAACTCTGCAAATAAAATTCCTCTCTTTGTATCAGTTGATGAGGAAGGAGGCAGAGTTAGTAGAATGCCTAGTTCTTTCAAAAAACTTCCAACAAATAAAGTAATAGGTACTAAAAATAATTCTGAATTATCTTATAAAGTTGGTGAATTACTTGGAGATGAAGTTAAATCATTAGGATATAATGTTGATTTTGCTCCAGTACTTGATATAAATAGTAATCCCAAAAATCCTGTTATAGGTGATAGATCATTTGGTTCAACTCCAGAAATTGTAACGAAGTTAGGTATTCAAACAATGAAAGGAATTCAATCCAAAAATGTTATTCCTGCTGTTAAGCACTTTCCTGGACATGGAGATACATCTGTAGATTCACATAAAGGATTGCCTACAGTTAATAATGATTTAAATAGGTTAAATAGTTTTGAACTAATTCCTTTTCAAGAAGCTATAAAAGAATCTACTGATATGATAATGGTAGCTCACATTCTACTACCAAAAATAGATGCAAAATATCCTGCCTCTATGTCAAAAACAATTATTACAGATACTCTAAGAGGACAACTAAAGTATGATGGTGTAGTAATAACTGATGATATGACCATGGGTGCTATATCAAAAGGATATAAAATTGAAGATGCTGTTGTAACATCTGTGAATGCTGGAAGTGATATAGTTTTGGTTTGTTATGAAAATAATACTCAAATTGCAGCTATAAATTCATTAAAGAAAGCTGTAGAAACTGGAGTTATTAAAACTGAGACAATAGATAAGAGTGTTTATAGAATTTTAAAGTTAAAAAATAAATATAATCTTCAAGATACTTCTATTAATAATCCTGATGTTACTAAAATAAATAATTCCATTGATAGTGTTTTAAAGACATATAATAAATAAAAAACTTTATTTAATGGCAAAAAAATAAACAGCTACATATACAGCTGTTATTTTTTTATCTTATTTTACCAAATGTAAACTTATTGCAACTACTGCAAATAGGAACATTGATATCATTGTTAATCTTTCAAGCTTTACTTCTTTTGTTCTAGATTTGTTTCTTGAATAAAATGTTTCGTTATTGCTTCCTTGTACTAATCCGCTTAACGCATCAGATTTACTTGGTTGTGCTAATACTGCTATGATTACTACTAAACCTAAAATTACTTCTAAAGCTAAAAGTGCAGTTCTCATTTGAACACCTCCGAATTTCTATAATTCCCTTACATAATTAATTAATGTTAGCATAACATATTTTGTATTTTTTTTCAAGAATAATTCCTTTATCCATGAAAAATTTACAATATACATTAAAAAGTGCCTTAGAAATAAAATTCCTTGGCACTTTTGATGTTATTTTATATTAAAGAAAGTTTTTCTTCCTCTATATTCCGCTACACCTTCTAATTCTTCTTCTATTCTTATTAATTGATTATACTTAGCAACTCTTTCACTTCTTGCTGGAGCTCCTGT